>JAUWSZ010000031.1 GCA_030609865.1 bacterium
ATTCTAACCCACCACTTTGACAGATCCGGTCACAGTGAACCGCCTTTTTCGGGTTCGTGCTGGATGTTCGTGCAGGACCTTGTCGAGCCGGTGTTCAACTGGCTGCAAGGAGATACAGAATACCGCACTCTCTAATAGTGTGTCCATATCCAAAACAGACTCAGGGCCGAAGGCCATGCGCGGGGTAGCGGATTTGAGATGCAGCTTGCGGAGGTAGCATTTTTGTGCTATCGTGTTTGGATCGGTGCTGACCAGGATCCTGGAGGTCTGATGACCCGCGAATTGACTCTGCGACAGGTTGGAGGCTCCATCGGGGCCACTCTGCCAAAGGACATGGCGGAGAGGCTTAACCTCAGTCCCGGCGATCGGGTTCTGGCCGTGGAGACGGACAGGGGCATCCTGCTGACCCCCTACGACCCCGAAATAGAGCGATCCCTTGCGATCGCGGCACGGGTCGCTCGCAAGTACCGAAATGCCCTTCGCGAGCTGGCGAAGTAGCCCGTGCGACGCCGACTGCAGGAACCGATCTGGGTAGACCGCCTGGTGGTGGACGCTGTCCATCTCGATACTATCCGTGCGCACGGTGGTCTGCCAGGGCTCCGGGACGAGAATGCTCTTGAGTCCGCCCTTGCGCGCCCCCGCAACCGGTGGGTCTACGGCCGGACCCGTGATCTCGCGACCCTCGCTGGAACCTACGGATTCGGTCTCGTCCGGAGCCATCCTTATCGGGACGGGAACAAGCGCATCGCATTTCTGGCCCTGGCGATATTCTTGGGACTAAACGGATATGAGATAGATGCCCCTGAAGCGGAGGTCGTGACGGTCTTCGTGAATCTCGCCGCAGGACGCATGTCCGAGAACGCACTCGCAAAGTGGATCCGTGGGCACATCGTTCCTCTTCCGAGTCGTTGAACCCTGGACGTTCTCCCCCCGGCGACCTGGGAGACCCGCATCAGGGGGAGAGGATTGGTGCATACTGTTCAAAGGCGGCTCAGGCGCCGGCGGCCTTATAGGCGGCCTCCACGATTTCGCGTGCCGCTTCCTGCACCTTTTTCAGGTGCTCCTCGCCCTTGAAGCTTTCTGCATAGATCTTGCTCACGTCTTCCGTCCCGGACGGCCGGGCCGCGAACCAGGCGTTTTCGGCCACCACCTTGAGCCCGCCGATCGGCGCGTTGTTGCCCGGTGCGTGCGTCAGCTTGGCGCGGATCTTCTCGCCGGCCATCTCTTTTGCCGTAACCATCTCGGGGGAGAGCGTCTTCAGGGCCTCCCTCTCCGCAGAAGAGGCCGCCGTGTCGATCCGTTCGTAGACAGGGCTTCCGAATCTCTCTTCCAAGTCCCTGTACAGTTCGTCCGGGGCACGGCCCGTTCTGGCCATGATCTCGGCGGCCAGCAGATTCATGATGATCCCGTCCTTGTCCGTGCTCCAGACCGTGCCGTCCTTCCGCAGAAACGAAGCGCCGG
Source organism: bacterium (assembly GCA_030609865.1). The sequence continues at coordinate 1,462 of JAUWSZ010000031.1, forward strand.
CGCTCTCCTCGCCTCCGAAGCCGCACGATCCGTCGAGGAGCCCGTCCACGAACCACTTGAACCCGACGGGCACCTCGGAAAGGCGCCTCGCCAGGTGCGCTGCCACCCGATCGATCATCGAACTCGAGACCAGCGTCTTGCCGACACAGGCCTCGGGCTTCCAGTTCGGCCGGTTCTGGAAGAGATACCAGACAGCTACGGCCAGATAGTGGTTCGGGGCCAGTAGGCCCGCGCCCCTGGTCACGATCCCGTGGCGGTCCGTGTCCGGGTCGTTCGCAAAGGCGATGTCAAACTTGTCCTTGAGTCCGATCAGGCCCGCCATGGCGTACGGGGAGGAGCAGTCCATCCGGATCTTGCCGTCCTTGTCCACAGTCATGAAGCCGAAGGTCGGGTCCACCGCCGGGTTGACCACGTCGACGTTGAGCCCGAACCGGTCGGCAATCGGCTCCCAGAAGCCGACGCCCGCCCCGCCGAGGGGGTCCACGCCGATCTTCAGGCCCGACCCGGTGATCGCCTCCATGTCGAGGATTTTCTCCCGGTCCTGTACGTACGGGCCCACGTAGTCGTGCCTTCGGGTCGTGTCCGCGGACAGGGCCTGTTGGAAAGGGATCCGGCGCACGTCTTTCGCTCCCCCGCGGAGGATTTCGTTTGCCCTGTCCTCGATCGTCTTCGTGGTCTCCGTGTCGGCCGGGCCCCCATGGGAGGGATTGTACTTGATTCCCCCGTCGTCCGGCGGGTTGTGGGAGGGGGTGATGACCACCCCATCGGCCAGCCCGGTCGTCCTGTCGCGGTTGTGGGTCAGGATGGCGTGGGAGATGACGGGCGTGGGCGTGTATCCGTCCCCTTCCTGGATCATGACCGTCACCCCGTTGGCGGCAAAGACCTCGAGAGCGGTCGCAAGGGCAGGTTCGGACAGGGCGTGGGTGTCCTTGCCCATAAACAGGGGACCGCTGATTCCCTTCTTCTTCCTGAGCTCGGAAATCGCCTGGGCTATGGCCAGGATATGATACTCGTTGAAGCTCGCCTTCGAAGGGCTTCCCCTGTGACCGGAAGTCCCGAACGTAACCTGCTGGGCAGGATCCGAAACGTCAGGCCTGTTCGTATAATACGCGGTGACGATCCTCGGGATGTTCACGAGCAAATCGCGCGGAGCCGGCTTCCCGGCCAACGGAGAAAGGGCCATGGTCACACCTCCTTGAGAGCTTACACGCAAACAGTCCCCGAATGGTTTTTCGAGGCTATTGCACACCTTTCGGCGAGGCCTCGGCGAGAATACTCGAAGCCTAAGGGATTTACCCCCGGCCGCTAACATTCTAGATGAAGAGTGGCCTGAACGGTAACGGCCTGTCAAGGCCAGGAGGAACCCATGGCAGATCTCAAGAACAAGACCCTTTTCGTAACGACTGGAAGCCGGTTCTCGCATCTCATCCCCCTCCCTATGAACGGTTCCTGCACGGGCCCCGCAAGGCGAGTTTGTGGGCCTTCTCTCTGTTGAAAAGATTTTTTGAAGAGACTAATACTCTTGCCTGCTGGCCGAGGGTGGACTATAGTAAATGACAAATAACAACGAGGAGGGAGGGGCGATGAAAAGAGGGATCGTCCTCGGCTTGGTTCTGGCTGCCGGTTTCGTGTTTTGCAGCGATACGAAGGCGGATGATTGCATCTACATCGGAGAAACGTCCGTCTGCATCGGGATGAAGAAGAAGGCCGTGCTCAATGCCCTTGTAAAAGAGGTAGACATGCAGGCCAAGATGGAAGAGGACGGAAAGGCGAGCGAGGACATCTGGCTGTTGCGGACGAAATCGGGGGGCCTGGGCGAGGAGATGAAGGGCATCATCGAGTTTCATGACGGCAGGGTGAGGAGCGCCTACAAGAGCTGGGGGAGCTTCGATTCCGCGGACCAGCTGTTCGATGTCGTCTTCCAGTTGTTGTCGAAATCGACAGAGGAGGGGAAAGGCAAGCCGGAGATCTCGCTCCACGCGATTCCCCTGAAGCCAGGCTCCGACTGGAAGCAGATCAAGATCAAGTTCTCTGCCAAGGAGATCGAGATCAAGAAGATATCCGATCGAGATCGGGCCACGATCGTGCTCGATGAAACCCTAAGGAAGGAGTGAGGAATCAAGGGCCGCGCGAATCATCCCGAGTGCGGCCTGGTTGAGCTCGGACGCGCGCCTCTCGGACGAGGATTCGGTGTAGCAGCGAAACTCGGGCGCGTTTCCCGAGGGGCGCAGGTGGATGATGTCCCCGGTGGCGAAGGTGATGCGTGCCCCGTCCGTGCAGTCCATCCCCTCGAAGGACCCGAAGGATTCCCCGAAAATCCGGCTGACCCCCTCCCCGCCCTGTTGCGTGAGCCCCGCGACGAAGGCCTTTCCCGTGTCGGTCGGGACATTCTTGAGGAGGCCGCTCTGTGTGAAGCGCGGGGGCAGGGAGGAGACCATTGCAGAGATCGCTTGCCCCTGTCTCAACGACTTTGCCAGCAGGGCGATAATCGGCAGGGCTGCATCCCGGGTCGGCAGGGCCGTCAGCATCCGGTCCGAACCGGCCCTCTTCAAGTCCGTGGCCGTCAGGAATCCCCCGTTCGCCTCGTAGCCTACGACCTTCTGGTATCCGGCTCGAACAGCGTTCAGCATCGACTCGATGACATAGGGGGAACCGATCCGGGTGCGATCGACGTTCCGGAACCGTCCCGATTTCTCGAGGGCGCTGTTGCAGCTCACGGGCACCGAGACGGAATCCGCCTCCAGGAAGTCTGCTACGAGGATGCCCAGTACATCCCCGCGAACCACGTTGCCCTTTTCGTCCACAACGAGCGGCCGGTCCCCGTCCCCATCGGCGGAGACCAGAGCGTCCGCCCCGTGCTCGGCGACCCATCCGGAGAGCCGCTCGGTTTCTGCCACGGCCTCGGTGTCGACCGGCACGAACGTTTCGGACGAGCCCACCTCGACCACGTGGGCCCCGAGTCTTCGAAGCATCTCCGGAAGGATCTGTCGGGAGACACAGGAGTGCTGGTAAAAGACCACCTTCAGGCCCGTGAGGCAACCGGCGGGGAAAAACGTGACGAGCCTCTCGACATAGTCCCGCCCTGCGGCGGGATTCTCCTGGCCGAGTTCACATTCCTTCTCGGGCTTCAGGTCTCCCCCGTCCGTGAAATCCGAAGTGCCGTCCCGGATGCGCGCGGCTTCTTCTATTTCCAGGTCCCGGTAGCGGCGGGAAATCTCTGCCTCGTCCGCCTTCAAGACCTCGCCCCAGGGCATGTTGTACTTGATGCCGTTGCGATCCTCCGGTATGTGGCTTCCGGTGACCATGATGCTCGGCATCTCGTGCTTCAGGCCATACACCGCAACGGCCGGTGTCGGCACGAGCCCGCAGTAGTCCGGCCGGAGCCCCTCATGCCGGGCGGCAAAGGCCGCGGCCCTGAGGATTCGAGGCGTGCTCGTCTGGCGGTCTCCGGCGATGGCGACCCCTCGTGGCGAGGCCTTGGTCCTCACGTACCGAAGAAAGGCGAGGGTGTACAGATAGCACGCACGATCCGTCATGTCGGACACGAGGCCCCTCACTCCGCTGGTCCCGAACTTCAGTGCCATGCCTTTTGTCCTTCGTTGCGTACTACCCGCCGCTGCATGCCTCGGGCTATTAGGTATTAGGTTTTAGGTATTAGCTCCCCGCCACGCCCCCCAAGGTGCTTGTGAATCTGTGGCGGTGCGGGGTGGCCTAATACCTAACAGCTAATACCTAATACCTTTCTTTACTCAATCCGCCCGTAATCGTCCTCGAACCGGACGATGTCGTCTTCGCCGAGATAGTCCCCTGACTGCACTTCGACCACGCGGAGCAGCACCTCTCCCCGGTTCTCCAGCCTGTGTTTGGCCCTCACCGGGATGTAGATATGCTCGCCGCAAGGTACGTCGATGACCTCGTCATCCAGGGTGACCGTGGCAGTGCCCATGACGACGGCCCAGTGTTCGGACCGGTGTTCGTGTGCCTGGTAGCTCAAGCGGGCACCCGGCACTACGTCCAGCCACTTCACCTGGTAGGTGTCCCCGGAATCGAGGACCTTGTAGGCGCCCCAGGGCTTCTCAACCTTGCGGTGGATCCTGGACTCGGGCCGGACCTCGTCGCGGAGGCGCTCTGCGATTGCGCGGACGTCCTGGCTGCGAGCTTCGTCGCAGACCAGCAAGGCATCCGTCGTGTCCACGACGACCAGGCCCTCCACCCCCAGGGTGGCCACCAGCCGTTCCTCGGATCGGACCAGGCAATCCCTGGTGTCCAGGGCCAGCACATCCCCCTGGAGCACGTTCCCGTTCTCGTCCTTGTCGAGCAGCTCCCGGACGGTCTCCCAGCTTCCCACGTCGCTCCACCCCATTTCCGCCGGGATGACCGCCACGCGGTCGCCGTGTTCCATGATTCCGTAATCCACAGAGATGGACTCGAGGCGGCCGTATATCTCTGCGATTCGATCGGACGAGTCGGTCCCGGCCTCCAGGAGTCGTGAGATCTCGCTGAGTCCCTGATGGTGCGCAGGAAGGTGCCGGGCCATCTCCTCCATGAACCGATCGGCCCTCCAGATGAAGATGCCGCTGTTCCAGTAATAGTCACCTGACCCCACATAAGCCTCTGCCTTTTCCCGGTCCGGCTTCTCGGTGAACCGGACCACCTGAAATGCGCCCGCCCGTGATCCCTTGCTCGGGTCATCCTCGAGAGGGGCACCTCTCTGAATGTAGCCATAGCCCGTTTCCGGGCGCGTGGGCTCGATCCCCAGGGTCACGAGCCCTCCCTGGGAGGCGACCTCCTGTGCCTTCCGGATGAGATCCGCGAAACGTTCCGCATCCCGGATGTGGTGATCGGCCGGGAAGACGGCGAGGACCGACTGCGGGTCCTCTGCAAGGACGTGAACGGCAGCCAGGCCGATGGCCGCGGCCGTGTTCTTGCCGGCAGGTTCCTCGAGGACCCGGGCCTTGCCAAGGCCCAGGGAGTCGAGCTCTCTCCGGATCCCCCCTGCCTGGGAGCGGGTGGTCACCACCCAGACCTGGTCTTCAGGGACCAGGGCCGTTGCCCTTTCCAGGGTCAGGGCCAGCATGCTGCGATCACTCACGATGCTGAGCAGCTGTTTGGGCATGAGCGCCCTGCTGAGCGGCCAGAAGCGTGTGCCGGTTCCTCCTGCCAGGATCACCGCATGAAGTGTTCCGATCGGCATCCCATCCTCCCCTGATCGATTCGCCGAGGTGCTATGACTTATAAGGCACCAAAAAAATCTCAAGAATCCATCCTTGCATTCTTATCGGAAAAAGCCTCGAGGGTCAAAAGCCCGTCTACAGCTCACGCCACTTGAAAAACTACCTTGACACGTATCAGAATAGGGACTTCGGTATCGTTAAGGGTTTCTTGAAATGATAAACCCGAACGGACGAGGAAATCTCACTCGAGGAATATGGCATTCCGGGCAAGGTGTTCCCCACGCCGGGTCATTCCGCGGGCTCGGTGACTGTGTTGCTGGACACGGGCGAGGCCTTCGTTGGCGATATGGCCATGAACGGGCTTCCCATGCGCCTGGGCCCCGGGCTGCCCGCTTTTGCGGTGGACCTGCCCCGGCTGAAAGAGAGCTGGAAGTCCCTGCTGGATCGAGGGGTGAAGACGATCTACCAGTCTCACGGCAAGCCGGTGTCGGTAGAGGACATGCGCAAAGCCCTGGTCTAGATTCGAACGGCTATCTTCGCTTCTTCTTTCGGGTGCGGAGCTGTTCATCCATGACTCGGATTTCCGCCATTTCATGCTGCAACTCGAGCAGGCCGTACCACAGGGCGTAATCCGGGTTGGCATGGAAGCTCCCCTGGAAGGCGCTCATGCGATGCTTCAGGAACATCAGGTAGAGCTTCTGCTCGATCGGTGTCGGCGCGTCGTGGGCGGCGAAAAAGTCCGGGAACGAATACGGGTAGTTCCAGGGCTTCGCCACGAGGTTATCTTTGTAAAGAGCGGAGACGATGCGGATCGCCTCAGCCAGGAGGAGGTCCGCTTCCATGATCATCCGGTCCCCGTTCGCGAAAAACCGATCCACGAAGACGGCCGGATGACATTCGAGACATGTCTTTGTCATCTTGTCGCGTTCGTTTTGCCAAGCCTCCTGTGTGAGCCGTGCAAGATCCAACTCCTTGATTAGCTCAAATCTCTCGGTAGGCTTGCCTTTCGGGTCGAGCATGCCGAGGGCCTGCATGATCGTCTTCCGGGCCGCTGCCCATTCCTTGTCCTCGGGCATGGGTAGCCGGATGGCCAGGAATCCCCAGGCGGTCCTGACGCCGTGGTCCCCTCCCTTCATGTGGCATGCCTGGCAGGTCGGGGTCGGTGTGTTCTCCGGGAGTGTGCCATCCCTCTTCAAGGCATTCCGGATTCCGTGTTTCGAGGAGGAATAGATCTCCCACAAGGGCTGGTCAAAGCCACGATGGCAGACCTGGCAGGTCTGCGGCTGCCGGGCCTCTTTCACGGAGAAAGAGTGCCGTGTATGGCAAACATCACAGGAGGCAATCCCGAAGCCGGCCCCCTGCTTCCGCAGTTCCCGGATCTCCTTCTCTGTCTTGAACCCGATCTTGTGACAGCTATCGCATCCCTTGATCCCTTCGATGAAGGCCATCGGCTGCCAGTGCGCCGAGGGCAGGGCCTGCACCGCTTTCCAGGCCATCGAGTGTTTTCCCGCGGCGAACTGTTTGCCCTGGGCCTCGTGACACATGATGCACAGCTCCGGTTTCACGGTGGCCGCCTTGTCCACGTCCTTCTCCGACATATGCTCTACGCCGTGGCACATGAGACAGCTGACCATGTTGGCACTGTGCTTGCTCCGCTTCCACTCCGAAACGACGAAGGGCGTGACCTTCGTATGGCAGTCGACGCATCCCTGCACGATTTCAGGCAGCTCGCTTTCCTTCTCCTCGTAAGGGAATTCCGCCCTCTCCCACCCCCTCCAACCACCCTTGAGGGCGTACGCCTTGGAGTAACCCTTGGCCATGAACTTCCGTGCCACCCGGGCACTGGTAGATTCCGTGGGTCACGCTCAGTAGAAGACGATCGTCTTGTCTTTGGGGTACTTGTCCATCCAAGTGCTTGGAACAGCGGGGTTTTCGTGTACCGCGCCCGGGATCTTTCGGTTGCTGAACCTCCACTGCTCCTCAAGCCGGATATCGATGACGACAAGATCCTTGGTGCCGAGCTTGGGTTTCAGCTGCTCTTTGGTCATCCGCGGGGCCTTCTTCTCTGTCGGAGTCTCTCCGGCCCCGATGACGATCAGACCGAGAAACGCCGTTAGAATCGCCAACTTGGTGGTTCTCATGAATCCCCCTCTTCGAATTAGGAATCTAATCGTGAAAGGGTAGAGTTTTTGAACGGTCTTCGATTACTATAGGCAGGGCGCAAGGATTGAGTCAAGAAGGGTTCAGGAAGAGATCGAGGAATTGCTTGACTCGGAAGAAGTCATGATATAGGGTCGTTGTTCTTGGAAGACACGATGTTTTAAGAAAGCCATTTAAACGAAGGGGGAGAGATCATGCAGAAGCGAGTCTTAATCGTAACAGCGCTGTTCTTTGTCTTGTCCACGATGCTGGTGCTCGTCGATCACAAGTCGGTTGATGCAGAGGAGAGCCAGCTTGTCAGGATTTTCGGGGGAATCGAAACAGGGGCGGGGGAAATGAGGAAGCCGATCCGCCTGGAACCGCACACCATGACAATCTCCAAAGGGGGCGTTGTGGTCTGGCTGAACTGGGCGCGAAGCGTCGAGTGTGTGCAGGTGTCCTTCGAGGACGGCAAGAAGTGCGATGACGTGACGGATGCCCCCACCGGCTTCGAGATGGCCAGCGGGTGCTACGTGACGAGTTGGATCACCTTTGGGGGCACCTCGAGCCTTCGGTTCAACGAACCCGGTACGTTCACCTACACGATCGAGGCGAAGACGGGCGGCCAGGTCCGCAAGGAGACCGGGACGATCCTCGTTAAAGCCGATTGACCTTCCCGGAAGCGTTTGGTCAGGTTAGAAATCCATGCCGTTCGGAGGCCTCTCCACGAAGCGGGGAGGCCTCCGAACGGACCAGCCTATGACAAGACCCCATCCGAATGCCCCCCCGTAACGCCAGAGGACGATCCTCCTCGATCCTTATTTTCCTGCTGATCCTCTATGCGTATCGTTTCTTCCTGATCGGCCACCTCCAGCTTGCCCCGGACGAAGCGTTCTACTGGTACTGGGCCAAGAACCTGAGCCTCAGTTACGTGGAACACCCGCCGATGGTGGCGTACATCATGGCCCTGTTCACCTGGATCGGTGGAGACAACGAATTCTGGGTGCGCATCGGCGGCCTGTTGTGCACGCTGGTCAGTCAGATCTTCCTGTACGCCACGGTCAAGAGACTGAGCGGGGAGGATGCGGATCTGCCCTGGGAGCTCCTGTTCGTCTTCAACCTCACGCTGCTCTTCTCGGGCGGGTGCATCATCCAGACCCCGGACACCCCGTTGCTGTTGTTCTGGACGATCGCTTTTTACGGGTGTACGCGGGTGGTTACAGGCGGAGGCAGGGGTGGGTGGTATGTGGCAGGCATCGCCCTCGGACTGGGGCTCTTGAGCAAGTACACCATGGTCCTGATGATCCCGTGCATGTTCGCCTTCCTTTTTTTCTCTCCCCCGCACCGGCACTGGCTCGTCCGGAAAGAGCCGTACCTGGCAACCCTGCTGGGGGTGCTCATCTTCTCTCCCGTCATTCTGTGGAACATGCAGCATCACTGGGCCTCTGTTGCCTTCCAGCTCGCGCAGGGGTTCTCCCCGGTCGGGAAGCCTGCCGTCTCGAAGCTGCTGGAATACGTGGGCGGGCAAATCGGTGTCGTTACCCCTTTGCTGTTCCTTGCCTTTGTGTACTATTCCCTGTGGGGGTGGTCTTTCGCGCGAAGAAGGAAGGTTCGTGAGTATTTCTACCTGGCCATGATGTCCTGGCCCATCCTGGTCTTCTTCGGTGTCTCTACCGTGAGGGGTGAAGTGGCTGAACCGAACTGGCCGGCACCGGCCTACATTGCCGGTCTCCCCTTGATGTGGATCGTCTACCGCAGGCATTTCCAGGGGAGTCGAGGCCACCGGAGATTCGTGCAACTCGCCATCGGGCTGGCCGTGATCGTGAACCTGGTCATCCACGTGCACCTGGTGAGGCCGGTCTTTCCTTTGCCCGAAAAGATGGACCCGACCTGGCAATTCCATGGATGGCGAGAACTGGGGGAGAGCATCGAAAAACACATCGAAGCACACCCCGGAGGAGCGGGGATCTTCCTGGCGAGCGAAGGGCCGCCCACCGTAGCCGAAGCCGTGTTTTACACCGGCAATCGATACGTGGGACTTGATTTCACTCGTCCCGATCGATACACATTTCTTTCGGGTGTGGAGCAACTGAAAGGGAAGAATGCGATCATCCTGTCCTTGGACTTGAGTGCCTCGACCCTCGAGAGGGCGAATATCCACTTCGAGGAGGTGACGGTTCTCGGGAGGCATCGTTCCTACTTTCGGGGCGAGCCGTTCAACAGGATGAGTTTCTATGTCCTGCTGGGCAGGGAGTTTCGTGGGAACTGGCGTCCCTCCATGTGACATCGTGAACAGAAGCAGCGAAGGGGACAGACATGGGCGAGCATCCGTTGAAGAAGTTGATGTTTCCTCGGTCCGTGGCGTTCATGGGCGCGTCGAACAACATCATG
>JAUWSZ010000127.1 GCA_030609865.1 bacterium
AAGATGTCCCAGCTCTTGAGTATTTCCAGTGCGCGGGTAAGCTGAATGTCCTTGTTGGCTGCCTCCGGTTCGGCGTCATCACCTTCGGGTGCCGCTTCTTCCGTGTCCTGCTCGCCCTCGTGGTTCTCCAGGTGTCGCTCGAGGTCTTTTTCCCTGAGGAATCGAATCGGTCTGCCCTTGTCCTGGATCTTGTTCGAAACCTCGATGTCAGGCTCGATCCCCTTTGCCTGGATCACCCGGCCCTCGGGCGTGTAGTATTGCGCGGTCGTCAGCTTCAGGCCGGACCCGTCCTGCATGGGGATGATGGTCTGCACAGAGCCCTTCCCGAACGTGGGCGACCCCAGGATCACCGCGCGATGATGATCCTGCAGAGCACCGGCAACGATCTCGGAGGCGCTGGCGCTTCCGCCGTTGACGAGGCAGATTATCGGATACGGATGCTTGTCTTTCTGCGGGTGCGCGTAGAACTCCATTTTCTGCGACTTCATGCGACCGTCCGTGTACACGATCTTGCCGGCTTCCAGGAACTCGTCGGCCACGAGGACCGCCTGATCGAGCAGACCACCGGGGTTGTTCCGCAGGTCGAGGATGAGCCCCCTCAGGCCGTCCTCGGCTTCCGACTCGAGCTCAAGAAGCTGCCGCTTCAACTCCCTTCCCGTTTTCTCTTGAAACTGGGTGAGCCGCACGTAACCAAAATCTTTCTCGATGATCTTTGCCTTCACGCTCATGATCTTGATCACGTCCCGGATGATCACGACCTCAAAGGGCTCGTCGAGGCCCTCCCGGAAGATCGTCAGGTTGATCTTGGTTCCCTTCTTGCCCCGCATCTTCTTCACGGCCTCAAAAAGGGACAAGTCCTTCGTTGGGTCCTCGTTGATCTTGATGATGCGGTCCCCGGCCTCCAGGCCTGCCCGGTATGCAGGTGTGTCTTCGATGGGGGAGACAATCGTGAGGACTCCGTCCCGGATCGTGATCTCGATCCCCAGGCCGCCGAAGCTCCCCTTGGTCTCGACCTGCAATTCCTTGTAAAGGTCCGGCTTGAGGAAACTGGAATGTGCATCCAGGGTCTTCAGCATCCCGTCGATGGCCCCGTAGATGAGCAGTTCCATGTCCACTTCTTCGACGTAGTTCTGCTCGACCTTCTCGAGCACATCGGCAAAGACCTGGAGTTGCTGGTAGCTCCGGTCCGGGACCGCCCTGACCTCAACGTTGTCCTTCACTACCCCGAGCGTCCCGATCAAGAAGAGAAGAAGGAACAGGATCAACCATTGTGCTCTCGACCACACGTTTTTCAACGTCACATCCTCCCTGTGGATATAAATCGACCTCTCTGCCGATTCTCTTAATCCCTGTAGTGTATTACAAATCCCCGACAACATTCAATCCAGCCCGCATATTGCACCAAACTTCGTCGCGAGAGCGGCCTGATCAGTTCCGCCCGCTTCCCTTTTGGAGCCACTTCAGCGGATCCTCGGGCTTGCCCCCGTGCCAGATCTCGAAATGGACCAGGCACCCGTCCACCGAACCGGTCGCCCCTGCATGGCCCACGATTTCTCCGGCCTCCACCCTTTCTCCCTTTCTCCTGGTCAGTTCACTCAGGTGAGCGGCGATGGTGTAGTCCTTCTCCCCGTGATGGATGATCAGCAGCTTGCCGTATCCCCGAAACCAGTCGGCGAACGCGACGTCCCCACCCCAGACGGCCCGCACGGGGGTTCCCGGCTCTGCCTTGATGTCGATCCCTTTCGATCGAACGGACCGGCTGATACCGAACCTCCGGTAGATCTTGCCCTTGACAGGCCAGGCGAGCCTTCCCTTCTGAGCACTCAGGGGGCCCTTCTCGACGATCACCGGGGTGGGCGGCGCCTGCCGGATCCTCTCCAGCAATTCCTCTTCCGCCTCCCCGAGTTCCTCCAGCAGGCGCCCGTGCAGTTCCTTGTCCTGGTCGATGCGGAACAGAAGGGCGTTCTTCTTCTGCCTGCTTACCTTCAGGGTCTTTCTGCGTTTCCGAATGGTCTCCAGCAGCGCCGCTTCAACCTTCAATCGTTCCTGCAGGGCGGCCTCCACACCCACTTTTTCCTGCTGCAGATCATGGAAGGCCTGAAGCCTCTGCCAATCGGCGACGAGGAGACGCTTCAGGGAATCAAGGTTCCGGAATTTCTCGGGGAGGGAGGCTTCGGAGAAAAGCACCGGAAGCATGCCCGTCTTGCCGAGCCTGTTGTAGGCCACAAGACGACGGCCCTGCTCGTTCCTCTGCCGCTTGATCTTGCCCTCCAGGGCCTCCAACTCGCGCCCCATTTCCTTCTTCTCTTTCTCGAGGCCGACCATTCGGGCTTCTGAAACCCGGCGCCTCCGTTCCGCAACCACGATATCCTTGTCCAAGGACTCCAGCGACTCGAGAAGGTTCTTGCCCTTCACCTCGAGACCCTGGAGGGCCTTCTTTTCGCTGCGAATCTTCGTTCGGGTCTCCCGCAACCCCTTCTCCGGGTTCGACGCCTGGGAAGGGACGACAGACAGGCCGGCTCCGAGGACATGGCCGACCAGGCACAGGAACAAGAACCAGGGGAATCGGAGTCTCATCGTTTCGCAGAAAACCGGGAAAAGGTTAAGAGACTGCTGAGCACGCCGACCATGGCCCCGAGGAATATCAGGGTGATCGTCACCGGGGCAGAGAGGAAATGAGGCTGGACCCAACCGGCAAACAGGCTCCAGGATGTCCCCATGTTGACCCGAAAGCCCTGGAAGAGGAGCCAGAGGAGGACAAGGGCCAGAACGGCCCCGCCTATCCCCTGGAGCAGCGACTCCATGAGGAAGGGAAAGCGAATGTACCATTCCGTGGCCCCCACGAGCCTCAGGATCTCGATTTCCTCTTTTCGGGAATAGAACCCCAGGGTCAGGGTACTCGAGATCACGATCACCGATGCAAACAGGAGGAGCAGTCCCAGCGAGAGGGCCAGCCAGCGGAGGACGCGAACAAAGGCAAAGAACCGCTTCATCCACCCCCCACCGTACTCCACGTCCGTCACTCCTTTGAGTTCGGAGAGCACGCGGGCAACCTCCTCGATCGCCTCCAGGTTCCGGTAGGGCTTTTTCAAGCGTACCTTGAGGGAGGGCGGCAACGGGTTATCCTCCAGTCCTTCCAGGACGTGCGCTGCCTCTCCCATCGCCTCTCCCAGTGACCGCAACGCTTCTTGCGGGGAACAATACTCGACCGCTTCCACCTCCTTCCTGGCCGTCACTGCGTCCTCGACGCGCACACGCCCCTGCCCGGAGAGCCCCTTCTCCAGGTACAGCATGATCTGCAGCTCTTTCCCCAGCCGTTCCCCGATCGCTTGCAAGTTGGTCAACAACAGGAGGTAGGAGGCGAGCAGGAGCAGGGTGAATCCGACCGCGGCCAGGCTCATGAGCACCGTGGTCCGGTGTTCCCTGATGTTCTGTCCGGTCGTCCTGAGGTGGTAGAGCAGCTTGTAGGCCCACATAGGTCTCTCGCCTATCCATCCTGCACGAGGCGCCCCTTGTCCAGCACGATGCGGTTCATCCCGCAGTAGGCCGGCAGCGACTCGTCGTGCGATGCGACCAGCAGGGTCGTACCCCGCTGATGAATGTCGAGGAACTGGTCCATGATCTCCCGACTCAGGGCCGCGTCCAGGTTGCCGGTGGGCTCGTCCGCGAGAAGAATGAGCGGGTTGTTGACCAGGGCCCTTGCGATCGCTACGCGCTGTTGCTCCCCGCCGGACAGACGGAGGGGCTTCTGATCCCTTTTGTCGCCCAGCCCCACGGCCCTGAGTGCATGGTAGGCCCTTTTCCGCACGTCTCCAGGCGGCAACCCGTGTATCTGAAGAGCCAGGGCAACATTCTCCAGGGCGCTTCGGTTCGCGAGGAGCTTGAAATCCTGAAACACGAATCCCGTTTCCTTGCGCAGGCGGGTGAGCTCTCTGGGGGGAATCCGGGTAACGTTCCTTCCGTTGACCACGAGCTGCCCCTGCGTGACCCGTTCAACGCCCAGGATGATCTTGAGCAAAGTGGTCTTGCCGGCCCCGGACGAACCGGAGATGAAGAGGAACTCCCCTCTTCCGACCTGGACGGACACATCCTGCAGGGCAGCAACACCGCCGCCGTATGTCTTGGTCACATTGAACAGCTGGATGATCTTGGGGTTGGCGTCGGCCGACACAGCCATGTTGGAGATTTCGTGGGGCATTCAGGAGTCCTCTTTCCTGTTCATCTCGTAGAGGATTTGAAGGCCCTGCAGGGTGAGGTGCCGATCGACCTTCTGGATGGTGCTTGATTCCGGTGCGAGGCGCTCTGCGATGCCGCCGGTTGCGATCACGTATGCTTCCTCACCCATCTCGCTGCGAATTCTCTTCACCAAGCCGTCCACCATGCTGACGTAACCAAAGAGGATGCCGGACTGCATGCAGTGAATCGTGTTTTTGCCGATCACCGATTTTGGCGTGACGATCTCGACACGGGGCAGCTTGGAAGCAGTCTGAAAGAGTGCCTCCAGGGAGATCCCGATTCCGGGCACGATGACCCCTCCCATGTATTCCCCTTCTGCCGAGATACAGTCAAAGGTAGTCGCCGTGCCGAAATCGACGACGATGCAGGCCTTACGGACTTCCTGGTAGGCTGCCACAGCGTTGACGATTCGATCGGCGCCCACCTCCCGGGGGTTGTCCATCAGGATGGGCATGCCGGTCTTGATCCCCGGTTCGACGAGGATCGGCTCCAGACGAAGGGTCTTTCTGCAGAATTCATCGAAGGTCTGGAGCAACGGCGGCACGACGCACGAGATCGCCACGGCGTGGAAGTCGTCGAAGGAGAAGCCGGACGCGGAGCAGATGCTCTGAATCAGAACGCCGTACTCGTCCGCCGTCTTCGTCTTGTCCGTGCTGATCCTCCAGTCCTGTTGAAGCTTTTCTCCTTCGAACACACCCAGAACGGTCTGGGTGTTCCCGATGTCGATGACGAAGAGCATTTTCTCCCCCCGGATGGCTAATCCCTGACCCGTTGCGTTCCTTGCACGGGCTCTTCCTATTAACCTATGTCTTCCCTGTAGACCCGGACCACGTCCCCTGCACGCACCTTCTCCGTTCGTCCGGGTGCACTCTCCAGGATCATGGAGCCCTCCTCATCCAGGCCTCGGAATCGGCCCCGGAGGGTTCCCTTTGCGGTGCTGACCTCGAGCCATTCCTCGGGGTGTGCACAGTAACGGTTCCAATCCTTCAAGACCGAGGATCCTCGGTCGAGCAGAAGCTGCTGATAGCCGCGATCCAGGTGCTCGAGGAGCCGCCTGACAAAGGGCAGCCTTTCTACGGGCCTTCCCAGAACGAGTTGGACCGAGGTGGCCGGGTATCTGAGGTCGCGAGGAAACCTGTCCCGGCTCATGTTGAGGTTGACCCCTATCCCCAGGACGAGGAAGTGTATGCTCTCCTGTTCGGCGTCCATCTCAGCGAGGATGCCGGCCGCCTTCATTCCTTCCAGCAGGAGATCGTTCGGCCATTTGATCTCCGGCCGCAGAGGAAAGACCTCCTCAAGGGCTTCGCACAGGACGACGCCGGCCATCAACATGACCATGGCTGCGTCGGCGGGCGGGAAAGGAGGTCGCAGGAGAACGGACATGTACAGGTTCCGGTTTGCCGGACTGACCCATTGCCTTCCCTTCCTGCCCTTCCCTGCCCTCTGCATCTCCGCGATGACAACGGTCCCTTCTTCGGCACCCTGTCGCCCGAGTTCCCAGAGATCATCGTTCGTGGATTCGGTCACGTCCTTGACCAGGATTGCCCCTCCGATCCGGTCCGTCCGAATCCCCGGGTCCGTCTCCAGCACGTGGAGCGCGTCCGGGACCTCACGGAGCCGGTATCCCTGGGAGGAAACGCCCTGAATCGAGTACCCCTGGCGGCGGAGCATCTGGACCTGCTTCCAGACGGCGGCCCTCGTGATCTCAAGTTCCTTGCAGATCGTCTGGCTGGAAACGTATTCCTCTGCTCCGCGCAGGAGCGCGAGGATTCGCTCACGCTGTGATGGTCTTCTAGCCATCTTTGAGCAACATGGAAATGTCTACTCCGGGTGCAGAGTGGGTAAGCATGCCTACCGAGATCGCGTCCACCCCGGTCTCCGCAATCTCGCGCACGTTCTCCAGCCTCACGCCGCCGGAGACCTCCAGCCTTGCAGTTCCACGAACCCGCTTCACGGCTTCCAGGATGGTTTCGATCGACATGTTGTCCAGGAGGATCGCATCCACCCCCGCCGCCACGGCCTCCTCCACCTCGTCCAACGTGGAGGCCTCGATCTCCACACGAAGGGTGTGCGGCGCGTTCCGATTGATCGCCTTCACGGCCTCCGTAACCCCGCCACAGGCAGCGAGATGGTTCTCCTTGACGAGAATCCCTTCGGACAGGCTGGACCGGTGGTTGACACCCCCCCCAACCCGAACCGCGTACTTCTCGAGGGCCCTCATCCCCGGCAGGGTCTTTCTCGTGTCGAGAATCTTCGTGCCCGTTCCTTCCACGGTGTCCACGAACCTGCGGGTCAGTGTAGCCACCCCGGAGAGGTGCTGAAGGATGTTCAGGGCCACCCTTTCACCGCCCAGAAGGTCCCGCACGGGACCTTCCAGTTCGAGCAACACGGCCCCCGCCTCCACCTTCCGGCCGTCTTCACTCCGGGCAAGGACCCTCACCTCCCCGGACAGCAGGGTGAACGCACGAATGGCGATCTCCAGACCGGCCACGACCAAGGACTCCTTGGCCTGCATCACCGCCTGTCCCCGGAAGCCGGGCGGAACGAGAATCTCGCTCGTCACATCGCCCGAGCCCATATCCTCCCGGAGTGCGGCCAGGAGCCACTCATCCAACATTGGTTCGGGGATCATGGGAGTGCCTCGCTTTCGCCGAGAATTTACTTGAACTATCAAGA
>JAUWSZ010000013.1 GCA_030609865.1 bacterium
GCTTGGCCTGCAAAGCGGCTGCGGAAAGGAAGTCCATTCCGAGCTGGCGCATCCAGATCGGATCAAAGGCAGCGTTTTCGATCAGGGACTTCTCGGCCTGGCTTTCCTTCATATGGGCGACGACGAGGACGATCTCGTGATGGCCCGAAAGGACCTGTGCCATGCCGCAATAGACCGCGTTCAGCCCGTCTTCCGCCACCTTGTCTTCGTGCCCCAGGTGTGCACCCACGAAGGGCTGAATGTTCATGTTCGAGATCGTTCTGCCGTCCCAGAAGTCCTGCGAGCAGGACACGGCGGAGTCCACGTCGGACAGCGTCAACCCCGTCTCCTCGAGAACCTGTTTGATCGCCTCATAGGCCAGTTCGCCTTCGTATGCATCTGACCTGTCCGGACTGTACTTGGTCTGAGCCGCGGCACAAATGCCTACTCGTTCCATAATAGAAGACCTCCTTAGAGGCTGTAGAGATACGGCCATCCGATCCGGTTGGAGGGCCGTTTGGGACTGTATAGTCCTTACCGTCGGACTGCACGTTCCGAGTCATATCGAAGCCCCTTCGTTTTGTCAAGGGAAAAATGTAATGTCCAGAGAAAATGAACAATAATGACTAAGTACTTGACTCCCGGAGGGACAGGAGGGTATACCTGACCCTGCGAAACAGATAGTTGCGAATAAGCTTAATTAGATACCATGTAAGTATGGACATTCCGCAAGAGCAGAGGAAGATGAAAATATCCGAATTGTCTGCACGTTCCGGGGTCCCTGTTTCGACGATCAAGTTCTACATCCGGAAGGAATTGCTTCCCAAGCCGACGAAGACAGCAGGAACCCAGGGGTTCTACACGGCGAAGCATCTCGACAGGCTCAAGTTGATTCAGAAGATTCAAAAAGAAGGCAACATGTCCCTCCACAAGATCCGGGAAATCACGGGGATGATCGATGCTTCGGAAGAAAGGGAAAAGAGGGAAAACAAACAGGGGGCATCCAGGCAGAAGGCCGAGATCATCCAGGCGGCTACCTCTCTTTTTCGGGGAAAGGGATACGAGGCAGTAACGATCGCGGATATCGTCGATGCGGCCCGGATCGGCCGGAGTACGTTCTACAAGAACTTCGAGAACAAGAAGGATCTGTTCATCGAATGCATTCGAGAGATCATACACAGCGAAGGGATACCGGAAGACGTGCTGGATGTACCCGAGACAGACGGGTTCACGTTGTTCGACAGGAGCGCTGAAGCCTACTTCAGGGAAAGCCCCGTGTGGGGCGATATGATCAAGATGCTTCGGGCAGCCGCAATCAATGATCCGGCCGAGTTCGAGGAAACACTCGAAGAGGCACTGCCAGTGAAGGTCGAGGTATTCCAAAAGCGAATCCGGACGAGCGTGCACCAGGGGTTCATGCGTGAGGTGAACCCCACGCTGCTGGCGATCATGCTCCTGGGAATTCAAGACTACTGCTCGGAGTACATCTCGAAAGGTCAATTCGATGAGAGTCCGGAGCGGATATTCGAAGGCGTCAAGGATATACTCCTCCATGGTATACGCAAACGAGGCTCAGGAGAACGGATGTAACGATATGCGGAGATTGGGAAGAAACGGAGTAACAAATTCGAATCAAAAAGACGGATATTGCGAGGAGCGGAGCGACGCGGCATCACAGGGGTCAGGGATCAGGGGTCGGGGGTCAGGAAGAACAAGGGCGAACGGCAAAAGGGGAAAGGCTAACAGCAGCCGTCATCCCCGCGAACGCGGGGATCCAGGAGGGGAGTGGGGAGGGGAAGCGACCCTATCCACAGAGGCCCCATAGAGCTGGGAGATTGCTTCGCTGACGCTCGCAATGTCCGCAACTGTAAAGCCCTGCCAACGTGCTGCAATGACAGGACGAGCGTGACTCTGCAGAGAGCTGTTTACGAAAAGGGACTAGAAGGGGGAAAAATATCATGGGCATGGCTGCCATCACCGGATCGGCTTCAGGCATCGGGGAAGCGACCCGGAAGCGTCTCGAGGCCGAAGGCGACACCGTCATCGGTATAGACATCCGGGATGCGGAAGTCATAGCCGATCTTTCCACCGAAGAGGGGAGGCAAACAGCGGTAAGGGCGGTTCTCGAGAAGTGTGAGGGTCGCCTTGATCGACTGGTCGTATCTGCAGGGCTCGGCGCACATATCCGGCCTCCCTCTCTCATCGCGTCGGTCAACTATTTCGGCGCCGTCGAGGTGTTGGACGGGCTTTTCGCGGCCATGCAGACAGGCACCGCCCCTGCCGCTGTTGTCGTCTGTTCGAACTCCGCCCAAATGATGCCCATGGACGATCTCCCTTACGTCCTCGCGCTGCTCGAGCACAACGAGAAGGAGGCCTGCCGCATCATCGACGAGGCGGACGACCCTCCCTTGGCGTACCTGGGATCGAAAAACGCGCTTGGCAAGGCGGTGCGCCGGAGGGCTGTCCAGTGGGCCGAGGCGGGCGTCCGTATCAACGCAGTGGCTCCGGGGCCCGTGATGACTCCCCTGCTCCAAGGGGACATGGACGACCCTCTCACAGGGGAGGCGGTTCGTGGGCTAAGGGTTCCTCTTGGTCGCATGGGCGAACCTCACGAGATCGCGGAATTGGTCGCGTTCCTTCTGGGCCCCCTGGCGTCCTGGATCCACGGCAGCATCTACTTCATCGACGGCGGAATCGATGCAGAGATACGGCCGGACCGGTATTGAGGTGCCGGCCGAATCCTTTTACGAACTATTTACAATCAATTTACAATTTGATGCTGTTAAGAAGTGTTTTAGCCGTTCAGAAGGCCTTTTTTGTTGACACTGAACGAGGCGTTTTTCTATACTCATTTACAGTAGTGGTGAGAAACGAAAAAACAGCTTTCATATGCAAGAGAGTTTTGAGTCTGGAGGAACCATGGCTGACAAGACATTTGATGCGGTCATCATCGGGGGGGGGAACAAAGGATTGTTACTCGCCCTGTATTTGATCAAGTACGGCGGCATGAGCGTAGGAATCTTCGAGAGAAGGCACGAGATCGGCGGTTGCCTGGCCACGGAGGAACTTTCGGCCCCAGGCTTTCGGGGGAACACGCACGCGAACATCATCCTGCCGTGGTACTACGTACCCGTTCTCCGCGACTTTCCTTCCTTCTGGGAATACGGTGCGCAATGGGATCAGCATCTCTGCAGCGACGGTTTCGTGTTTAAGGACAAGGAGAACTGCCTGGCCATCTACAGTGATAAGCATGATCCGACGCAGGAACGGACGTGCAAGGAGATTGCCCGGTTTTCTGAGAAAGACGCGGAAACCTGGCGGAGGATATGCGATCTCGAGCAAAGCGATGAGTATCAGAGAGTCCAGATGGATATGGTCTTCAACCCGGCAGAGCTCAGGATGACGCCGGAGATCATGACGCGACAGGCGGAGGTGTATCCGAAGCTCCTGGAATCAGGGATGGAGCCGGATGGACTCATCCTAGCGGCGAGTGCCATACGGGTGGCCAGGGAGTGGTTCGAGAGCCCTGAGCTCCAGTCCTGTATTCTGCGGTTTGCCGTTTCATCGGTCGTCGATATTACGGAGCCGAGCCAGGGTGGGATGATCGTGGGGATGGCCACCACGCTGCCTACGATAGGGTTCAACCGGGGCGGTACGCACCATGTGGCGCACGCGGCCCATCAACTCCTGACGCAGCTGGGATGCGAGTTCTTCATCAACCAGGAAGTCGAGAAGGTGGTCATAGAAAACGGCTCCGCCACAGGGGTTCGACTCAAAGGTGGTAGTGAAGTCGGCGCGAGGAAGCTTGTGGTGAGTGCCGGACTCAGTCCTGAACAGCTGGTGTTCGATATGATCGGCAGGGAGCATGTGGATGAGAAGACGGCAAAACGCGTAGCGCTTCTGGAGAGCACGTTCGGTTGCCTGATGTGGTACAGCTTTGCCGTACATGAGGCGCCCAAGTACAAGGCGGAGGCCTTCAACGCGGACATTCATCAATGTCAGTGGCTCGGTTTGCAGGCTGACCCGGATCCGATTCACATCGCCAGGGAGTGCCAGTATGCGAAGATGCTGAAGTGGCCCCCCTTGGAGGACTATGCCCCCACCGTTGGCTGCCACAGCCTGGTAGACCCGAGCTTTGCCCCGCCGGGCAAGCATGTCGTCCAGAATGAACAGCTTGGTCCGCCTGCGGCCGCCCATACCGAGAAGGAGTGGCTGGAGATAAAGAAGCGGTATGCGGATGAGCTGGTGACCATCTGGGAGGACTATGCCCCAAACATGACGTGGGACAACATCATCGGTGTGGATACGAACAGCCCGTACGATCACGTCCGTATGCGAAACCTGGCGCCGAACGGGACCATGGCAGGGATCGACCGTTCCCCGTTCCAGACGTTTGAGAACAGGCCGACGCCTGAACTGGTGAACCACAGGACGCCGATCAAGAACCTTTACGCCACGGGTGGGTGCTGGCACGTCGGGTCGAACGCCGGGTCGAGCGAGTCGTACAACTGCTACAAGATCATCGCTTCAGACATGGGGCTTGAGAAGCCGTGGGAGGAGGCGGGGAAGGAGGAGCCGGATTCCCTGATCGAGCAGTTGTGGGCGGTAAGGAATCGCGTCCGGGAATCGGCCAAATCGTAGGTCTCCTAAGGGCCCTAAGGGAGGGGGATCCATGAGCAAGGATGAACGATACGATGTCGTCATTATCGGAGGGGGCCCCAACGGGATGACGACCGCAGCCTACCTGGCGAAGTCCGGTCTGAGTGTATGCGTTCTGGAAGAGCGAACCGAGTGTGGGGGAGCGTGCGAGACCCAGGAACCGATTCCCGGCGTGAGGATCTTCCCGCATGCGATGCTGATGTATGCCTCGCCCGCGCCCGGGTTTGAACAACTGGAACTGTACAAGTATGGCTTTCGAATGTCGTGGGACCCTATCGATATGGCCGGCAAGGCCAACACCGCCCTGACATGCACGGACGGGTGGCGGCAACCGACAGACAAGGACTATGAGGGGTGGGGCAAGTTGGGTGGATTGTTCGGCATGCCGCCCTTCACCAGGGAACTGATGCGTGCCGCGTTCTGGTGCCCACCGCACCCCCCTGAGGTGGAAGTGACGGACGACAATGTTCCGTACATGCAGGTGTACAAGAAATACCAGCCGGACATCTGGACGTCTGAGTTGCGCCGGATGACGATGTTCGACCTGATGGATGAGCACTGCGAGACAGAGTGGTTCAAGACATGCATGGCCTTTGCGGCGTGGGCTTCAGGGGCAGCAGGCCACTGGGAAGGCGTGGCCGTCCCCGCAGTCCTCTGTGTCCAACTCCTCACGCTTCCCGGCACGGGCGGAATCAGCCTTCCTCGCGGCGGTCTGCACGGGTATTTCCACGCCATCCATCGGTGCGCGGTGGACCACGGGACAGTGGTCCGCACCTGCTGCCCGGTCGATGAGATTCTCGTCGATGACGGGCGGGCCGTGGGCGTACGACTGAGAGAGAACGCTGCCATCGGCGGAAGGAAGGTCTGGGCGAACAAGGCGGTAATCTCGGGCTGTGATGTTCATCAGACCTTTCTCGAGCTGGTGGGGCCGAAACACCTGGATCCCGGTGTCATCCGGAAGATCAAAGACATCAGCCTGAAGAATGGGACGCTTTATGTCTCCACTTTCTTCCTGAAGAAGCCTTATCGCTACAAACCGAAGTTCGCAGAGCTGGGAGCCGGAGCGCCGGACGGGCGGGGTGTGGGCCCCAACCGGTATCCGACGGCGGGTGTGTACCCGTGTGACCACCGGGATATCTACTATGAGAATGTGGCGGACGTGGATGGTCGCAAGGCGCAGCCCACGGTGCCTGCGGAACGGGCCATGTGGTTTCAAACGCCGTCACAAGGGTGGGACCCGACCGACTGCCAAGGCCATCATCCCAAAGGGCATGTGACTTCCGCTTTCGAGATGAACGTCACGCCACCGGACTACCATCTGGAAGGAGAAGATGCGCCCGATAAGTACAAGAAGGAAATGGACGCATACATGGTTGAGGCCTTCAGTCAAGTGTTCGATGGTCTGGACGAGGACAACATCATCCACCACTGGAGCGCGACGGGCCGAGAAATCGAGGTGCGAAATACGGGCTTGATCGGCGGCACCTGGTGCGGGAGCCGCCACGACGAGGATCAGAGCTGGACGAGCAGGCCCATACCCGAACTGGCCCGCTACCGGAGCCCTATCGAGGGGCTCTACCATGTGCACCAGACCCTGGGCCATCCGGGCGGACTGTGCCTGATGGCGATTCCGTACAACCTGATGCACATCCTAATCGAGGATGGAATTGCGAAGCCCGGTGACTGGTGGTACGCATCTCCCTACTACATCCCCCAGGAAGGGAAGATTTCAGCCAACTTGAAGTGACGACTTCGCAAAAAGGGAACCCGTTCGCGAAAGCAGTCATCCCCGCGCCCGCTTGCGCGCCCGCGCCCGAGCCCGAAGGGGCTGGGTCAGGGGTCAGGCCCCATTGCTTAGTCCCAAAGAACTGCTACTGAGGTCTTATCTCGTCCTCGTCGTCGTCCTCGTCCTCGAGCATGTACGGCGCGCCTTCTTCATTCACATGAGTTGATGCCCCACTACAAGGGGCTCTCCACCGTTCGAGCACGAGCGATAGGGGGACAGTGGCAAGCGCCTGATGCCTAGGGATTCCCGAGTGCTTGCATTACAGATGTGGTGGCCGTCCCCGATTGTGGAAAAGGGCGGGGTGCGTCAAGGGTTGGACAGGCAAGCCCGTTTCCCCTTACTCCCACGTTGGTTCGAGGACGAGGACGAGGACGACGACGAGGACGAGAGGGGCACCGAATGGGAGTTGTGGGATTCTCAATGTGGTGAGAGTACGCACAGGCGAGACGTCCTGCTCAGCCCATGAAGGCTCGCGCAACCTTCTCCCTGTGTTCCTCTGTCGTTCCCATGCTCAGGGCGAGCGAGATGGCACGGCGTTGATACAAGTGGATGTCGTGCTCCCAGGTGAACCCGATCCCGCCGAAGAGCTGAATGCCGTCGCTCACCGTGTGTTGGGCCATTTCAGAGCAGTATGCCTGGGCCATCGCAACGGCCACGGGGGCGTCGGGCAGGTTTTTCTCAGAGGCATAGCAGGCGTAGTACGCCAGGGACTTGCCCAGTTCGATCCCCACCATGAGATCCGCGCAGCGGTGCTGGAGGGCCTGAAATACGCCGATCGGCCGGTCGAACTGAACTCGAATCTTCAGATATTCAACGACCATCTCGAGGGTCTTCTCTGCGAGCCCCACCAGCTCGCAGCAGAAGGGAACGTGGGTGAGCTCGGTCGCCCTTTCGATGTGAGGCCAGGCTTGGTCGATTTCGCCCAGCAGCCTGCTTTCCTCGATGACGACATCGTCCAGGATGACCCGAAAGATTCGGCGGCTCATGTCCACGGTCGCCATCTGTTCGCAATGCAGGCCCTCGGATTCCGCATCGACGAGAAACAGGGAAACGCCCCGCCCCGGAGCCGTGCCCCGGGTCGTGCGTGCCGCCACGATAATGGTGTCGGCCACATTGGCATCCGGTACGAACCGTTTCTCTCCGCTCAGCGTGAATTGCCCCTGCCCTCGTTCTGCAAAGGCGTCGACCGATTCGCTCCGCAGGGCCCCGTCCGCCTCGAGCACTGCGAGTGTGAGCAGATGATCCCCCTCTGACACACGGGGCAGGATGCGGTTCTTCTGCTCTTCGCTCGCGGCCAGGAGGAGAAGGGCCGTTCCGGTAACGGCTGTGGCATAGAAGGGACCGGGCATGACGGAGCGACCCATCTCCTCGGCCACCACGATCATGTCGGTCAGCGTCCCCTCCACCCCGCCATAGGCTTCCGGGATGAGCATCCCGGTCCATCCCAGCTCTGCCAGCTTCTTGTAGAAGGCCGGGTCCAGTGCCTTTTCGTCGTCCATCATCGTTCGCACGAACGTGGTCGGACACTCGGCTTCCAGGAATTTTCGTGACGCATCACGAAACAGCCTCTGTTCTTCCGTGAAATCGAAATGCATGGCTCCCTCTCGTGGACATTATTTTCTGGGTAGGCCAAGGGCACGGGTGGCCAGGATACTGCGCTGAATCTCGGATGTCCCGCCTCCGATCGTGAAGGCCCGTGCCATCAGGGCCTGTTTGAGCCACGCTCCCTGATCGACGGACAGAGGACAGTCGCGGGTGAGCTGTCCATAGGGGCCGAGAAGCTCTGTTGCGAAGGAAGTCATACGGAGATTCATATAGCTGCTGCCCAGCTTGCAGATCGATCCCTCCCAGCCCGGCGGTTCCCCGCTGCTCTGTTTGCTGAGGGCCCGGAGATCCGTGTACTTCACTGCGTTCCACTCGATGATGAACTGCGCGATCTGCTGCCGAACCCAGGGATCCCGGGAGGCGCTCACCCCGCCCCGCCGGACCTTGTCGGCCAATGCGAGCAACTGGTTGAGCGTGTGCTCGAACTCCATGCCAGCGCCCATGCCCGCTCTCTCGAACATCAAGGTGGTGATGGCCACGTCCCACCCCTGGTCCTTGGGCCCGAGCATGTTCTCCTTGGGAACCTTTACATCCTCGAAGAAGACCTCATTGAAATCCGAATCCCCGGTGAGTTGCACCAGAGGTCGAACCGTGATGCCCGGAGATTTCATGTCAACGGCAAAGGCGGAGAGGCCCTTGTGCTTCTTCACGTCCTTGTTGGTCCGTGCCAGCAGGTACATGAGGTCGGAGTAGTGAGCCATACTCGTCCACGTCTTCTGTCCGTTGATAATATAGTGGTCTCCTTCCTCTACGGCCTGTGTGGAAAGGGCAGCGAGGTCGGAACCGGCATCAGGCTCTGAAAACCCCTGGCACCATATTTCTTCCGAACTGAGTATCTTCGGGAGATAGCGCTTCTTCTGCTCTTCGCTCCCCCAG
The DNA here is from genome assembly GCA_030609865.1 of bacterium. Next base: position 8,906 of record JAUWSZ010000013.1, read on the forward strand.
TGGATCACCGTAGGGGCAACCATGGCGACGCCGATGAAGTTGATTGCCGCCATGGGAGCCCTCGCGCGGCCCAGTTCCTCGTTGAAGATGTGTTGTTCGATCACGGTCGCTCCACGACCGCCATACTCCTTGGGCCAGTTCAGGCCGGCCCATCCTCCCTCATAGAGCTTCTTCTGCCAGGCGAGGGCGATTTCGACCTTCTTGTCCACGTCGGGGGTGCTGAAGTACTCGTCCGGATCGTAATCCTTCGGGAGATTCTCCTCCAGCCAGGCCCTGACTTGTTGACGGAAGGCTTCCTCTTCGGGCGTGAATTCCAGATCCATCGATTGTCACTCCCTGTTCGTGTAACAGTACTTCTAAAGACGAGAACCGATTTCACCTGTTTAGGGTTTTCTAACTCCAACTGTTGGTGTTTGTCAAGTAATGTTCGATCACACCACCACGATGACTAAGGTGCGTTTTTACATCTTTTTTACACTCATTTTGCATTGTGCCTGCGTCTCTCGAACAAGAGAAGATTTTTGTTGACAAACAAACGGGAAGGGTGTTATCGACAGAGAGCGAGGCGACACATTCTGTCGATTTTCTCGGCTGGAATTCTATCTGGAGAGGGACGGGCTCCACGTTTTCTTCTCCAAAACAATTGCCAGCAAGACCGAACAGTTTTCCGGAAGGTCGCGGGATCTGAGAAATAACACCAGGATGAGGATGCTTCTTTTGCGTGAGACCCCCGGACCAGGGAAGAGACATCTCGTGAGAAGAAGTCTTGCGGCGATGGTGTTCCTTTGGATCGGTGCGCTCGCGCCCTGGATGGAAGTGCGGGCCCAGACCCCTCTTTACTTCGACGATATAGGGGCAGGGCCGCGGGCGATCGCCATGGGGCAGGCCTTTACCGCCGTGGCGGACGATGCCTCTGCCGCCTATTACAACCCTGCCGGCCTCACCCAGATTCAGTCGCCTTTTGTGCTGGATATCGGGTATCTGTACAGTGATCCAAAGGCCTACATCAAGGTCCTGGACAACGACGGGAACCCGTACGAGCCCCACTGGATGCTCGAACAACGGAATCCGAACCGGGATGGGGACGTGACCACGGGGGGCATCTGGTTGGGCATTACGTCCAATTTTGCCCATGTCGGGGTTTTCAACGATCCACCGAGCTTCCTCAGAAACCTCGCTATGGGGGTCACGATCTTCTACACCGTTCCAGAGGTCAATCGATTCTGGAACCCCCAGAGAAAGCAGGATCCCTATCATCTCCGTTACAATAACAGCTACTGCCTGCTCAGCACGGCCACCTCCCTCGCCTATCGGATCACGGACTGGCTCTCCTTCGGGGGAGGTATCCTCGCGCGCATGGACACCTTCCAGAATACCGAGCAGAACTACATCGACCTCTACACCTGGCTCACAGACCCGCAAGACTCCCCGTTTCGGCTGAGGCTGAAGACAGAAGTGAAAATACGCACCGAGTATGTGCTCGGGTTTCTGGTTCGCCCTCCGGTCAGGGGTTGGCAAGAGAAGGTGTCCCTGGGATTTGTCTATCGAAGGGAACTGTCCGGTTACTATGGTACAGGAGCGTCGAGCAATGACGTGGTGTACGTATGTCCCGAGGATGGTCCTTGTCCGTTCACGAATCCTGAGACCGGTGAGCCTGGGGGGCCGGGCGATAAATACGTGATCGTTCCGATGAAGGCCTTTTCCGTCGACTACATCGGCTACAACCCGGCGCAGCTCGCGATCGGATTGGCCGTGAGGCCTGTTAGGAGAATGCTGATCTCCGCGGACGTGACCTGGAAGGACTATTCCGAGTTCCAGTTCTTCTGGGCCCTTCCTCCGGAACCTCGTTTCCACGATACGTGGATTCCCCGGGTGGGCCTGGAATACTACTTCGAACCTCGATCCAAGAAAGCATTCCTCAACAAATTCCGGAAGATCAGCCTCATGTCCGGCTACTATTATGAGCCTACCCCTGTACCGGACATGAACGGGGAGATGAACATCCTGGATTCGGACAAGAACGTGGTCTCCTTCGGGTTCAGTCTGGACTATTTGATGAAGAGCCTGGACATCTTCAGGGTGCAGGCCTACTTTCAGCTGCACCTTCTCAACGAGAAGCATCTCCACAACATGCAGGATCCCCTGTTCGGTGAGATATGGACAGGGGGAGAGGTCTACAGCACGGGAATCACCATAGGGATCGAGTTGTAGGCTGTTCGAGGGAACGAATGGACAAGAAGACGGTAAGGTTGCTCCTGGTAAGCGTAGGTCTCCTGGTTGCAGCAAGGGCCTACGGCCAGACAGGGCAGATGCTGGACGAGTACGGGGCGAGTCCTAAGTCGATTGCCATGGGACAGGCCTTTACGGCGATTGCCGACGACTTCTCTGCCGCCTATTACAACCCGGCCGGACTGACCCAGACAAAGGGCGTCGTGGAGATGTCGATGGGTGCCTTTTACGCGCAGCAAAATGCCACGGCCGTTATGGAATACGCCCCCTTTCGGCACGACAACGACATGCCCAGCGAGATTACCGGCCAGCGGGCGAACAAAGGGTTTATCATAGGGATTGCGAGCAGCCTGGATGTCCCCAGCCTGATCAAGGCCTATCCATGGTTCCGGCGTCTTGCCTTTGGGATGGTCTTCTGGCTCAACTACCCGGAGTTGCTGATCTATGATGTGGGCCCGGAGCCCTACCGTCCCCATTTCTTTCGGTACGACGAGGGGTTCGCCCTGATGGCCATGGTGGCGTCGGTTGCCTTCGAGGTCACCCCCTGGCTGTCACTGGGCGGGGGGGCCTTCATGAGCCAGAAGACCTACTCGCGACAGGAAGTCTACTCTGCCTTGAATAACATGGGCACCATTCCGGGATGGCCGGCAGACGAGGTCTTCGGGTCCCGGCTGAGTATCTGGTCCAAGGCGGAGATCGTCATTGTTCCCACCCTTGGATTGCTCTTCAAGCCGCCTGTGAAATCCCTTCAGGACAGGCTTTCCCTCGGCATAAGCTGGCGTAAAGAAAGCAAGTCGCACCATGCCAGGGGCCCCCTGATTGTCAATGTCGGTATCGAGGATCCGGACGGGGAGCCGACCGAAATCGGGTGGCGCAATTTCGTAAGTACGACTCTCTCCAGCATCGTGGGTTTTCAGCCGCAACAACTGACGGTCGGCTTGGCCGGCCAGCCCACGAAAAGGCTTTCCCTTGCCGTGGATGTGACGTGGAAAGAGTATTCTGAATACGTGACCTACGGGGATGTGAAACCGGATCCTCCCTTTGAGGACACGATCGTTCCGAGGTTCGGCGTGGAGTATGCCTTTGACCCGAGTTTCTCGAGCCGATGGCTCAGTTGGATGGCGCTCATCGCCATCCGGGCAGGATACTACTTCGAGCCTACGCCCGTACCCTCCGCCGACAAATCCCACAATATCTTCGATACGGACCAGGATGTGGTGTCTACAGGGTTTCAGATCGATTTCCCGATCATGCGGGGGAGAATCCTGAGCAGTATCGAGGCCTATTTTCAGTACCACTTGCTTCGGGACAGGCACATCAAAAACGACGAGGATTCCTTTTTCGGGCCCGCCGACCTGGGTGGTCATGTAATCAACTTTGGCGGAACCCTAACCACGCGGTTCTGATTCCTAATTGCTCGAAGTGCGCCATACGTTTTTCGATACTGTCTCGAGGGCAGCGGAGGGGAGCACCCATGGAGAGAATCTTCAGCAAGATCGCCAAAGCACACCCGGACAGGATAGCTGTCACGTGCGGTGCGGATACGATGACCTTTGGCGAACTGGATCGCTACGTAACCATCCTGGGGAACAGGCTGCGCGCGTTGGGGATGGAGGAAGGCGACCGGTTCTGCATCATGGCCAAGAACACGGTGCAGTGGTATGCCATGCTCATGGTGGCCGACAAGTTCGGGTTTTCATTGGTGCCGCTCAACTACCGATACAAGTTCGATGAGGTGAACTACATTATCGGTGACTCGGACGCGAAGAGCCTCTTCATTGATGAAGAGCGGGTTCCGGTCTTCGAGGACAGGCGCGACGAGTTGCCCGAGGCAGTGAAGGGCAGGATATTCTGCATTTCGGAGCAAGGGGTTTCAGGAGACTGGTTCTATGCCTTTTCTTCGCTTGAAGAGAACCCCGACGACAGAGAGCCTGACGACATCCCCCACATTCATGGTGCAACCCTGATGAATTACACCTCCGGGACCACGGGCCGGCCCAAGGGAGTCATACGGAAGGGGATGGGCAAGGATGTGGTCCTGGCCATGCGGGAATACCTGGCCGATTTCTGGGGGTATGGGCCGGAGGACACACACGGTGTATTCGGGGCCCTGTACCACGGTGCCCCGATGATGCACGCTTACATGAACACCGTGATGGGGGCCAGCGTGGTGATCCTCCGGGTGGAAAAGGGGTTCAAGGCGGAAGAGGGCCTGAAGATGATCCAGGACCACAAAGTGAACACTTCACACATGGTTCCTGCCATGTTCATCCGTATCCTGGAGGTGCCCGAGGAGACGCGCAAGAAGTACGACATGAGCAGTTTGCGCAAGGTGATGCACGCTGCAGCACCCTGTCCGACAGATGTGAAGTGGAAGATCATGGACTATTTCGGTAAAGGGGTGGTGTGGGAATACTACGGCGGCTCTGAAGGGGGCGGTACCATGATCACGGACGAGGAGTGGCGGGAGAAGCCGGGAAGCGTGGGCAAGGCGTGGCCCATGGCCGAGATAAGAATCTATGATGACGACGGAAAGGAACTGCCTCCGCACCAGATCGGCACGATCTACATGAAAGCGGGGAGCTTCGGATTCGAGTATCACAAAGACGCGAAGAAGACCCGAGAGGCCTATATCGAAGGTTTCTTCACCATGGGGGATATGGGATACCTGGATGAGGATGAGTTTTTGTTCATCGTGGACCGCAAGAGCGACATGATCCTATCCGGAGGCGTCAACATCTACCCTGCTGAGATCTAAAATACGATCTTCGGCCAGGCCGCTGTTCTCGATGTGGTCGTTTTCGGCGTGCCGGACGAGAAGTGGGGAGAGGCGATCAAGGCC
>JAUWSZ010000537.1 GCA_030609865.1 bacterium
CGAAGAAGGGGTAGGGTATGGGAAAGACACTGCGGATCGGAACGCGCCGCAGCCCTCTCGCCTTGTGGCAGGCCGAGCACATCAAGGCCCTGCTCGAGAGACACCATCCCGGCCTGCGCTGCACCCTGACGCGCATCGTGACGGAAGGGGACAAGATCCTGGAGGTCTCGCTGGCCCGGTTTGGCGGGAAGGGCCTTTTCGTGAAGGCGATCGAAGATGCCCTGCTCCGGAAGGAGATCGACTTGGCGGTACACAGCATGAAGGATCTTCCTTCCGACCTCCCCCCCGGCCTTACCCTGGGCGCCATCCCTTCCCGTGAGGACCCCAGGGATGCGCTCATCTGCAGAGAGCCGGATCTGCGCCTGGCCGATCTGCCGCCCAGGGCCTGCGTCGGGACGAGCAGCCTGAGGCGGGCCTCTCAGCTTCGCTTCTACCGGAAAGACCTCGTGACCGCGCCGGCAAGGGGCAATGTGGAAACGAGGCTCCGGAGACTCGAGGAAGGCCGCTTCGATGCAATCGTGTTGGCCCTGGCAGGGCTGAACCGGTTGGAGCTGACCGACAGGGTCAGCCAGGTCCTGGAGCCTGAGATCTGCCTGCCGGCCATCGGCCAGGGGGCCCTGGCGATCGAGATACGGGAGGATGACGAGGCCCTGTTCGAAATGCTTCGACCCATCCACGACCCGCAAACCGCCACGACGGTCACCGGGGAGAGGGCCTTCCTGGCGACCATGGGAGGTGGCTGCCACGTGCCCGTGGCCTGCCACGGAGAGCTGTCGGACGGGTCCTTGACTCTCGACGGCCTGGTTGCCGGCCTGGACGGGTCGGTGTGCATACGAAAGCGCTGTCAGGGGGCACCCGAGGACGCTCAATCGCTCGGGAGGGGTCTGGCCGAAGAGATCCGCCAGGCCGGAGGACAGGAAATACTGGACGAGATCGCACGAACCGAGCTGGGGTAAACCGTGCCGGGAGACAAGCCGCTCACAGGCAAGAGCATACTCGTCACGCGGGAGCGTTCCCAGGCAGGGGTTCTCACCCGGTCCCTGGATGCACTGGGTGCGAGAACCCTGCTCTGCCCCTTGATCACTTTCTCGCCGCCTTCCGATTGGGCCCCGGTCGACCGGTGCCTGGAACGCCTTTCCGAGTACCATGGCCTCCTGTTCACGAGTACGAACGCCGTGGAGTTCACGTTCAGGAGGATGGAGGAACGAGGAATTCCGTTAGAGAAAGCGCGGGGGATCACAACGTATGCAGTGGGGCCTGCAACCGCCGAAGCGCTCGCCTCATGGGGCGTCGCAGTCCGGAGTCTGCCCGATCAGTACCAGGCGGAGGGGCTCGCGTCCCTGCTGGAGAACGATCCGATTCAAGGAAAGCGATTCCTGTTTCCGAGGGCACGGAAGGCCAGGGAATGGCTTCCCCGGTTCCTGGAGGAAAGAGGCGCTCGGGTCGACCTGGCGGTGGTCTACGAAACACGAAGGGCCGACGAGAACGAGGGCCTGCTCCGAGAGGTCCTGGGGAAAAAGAAGCTGGATTATCTCACCTTCACGAGCAGTTCTACGGTCAGCGCCTTCGCGGCGCTGGCAGGGCCCGACCCAACGCGGGCTGGATGGCAGACAATCCCTGCCGCCTGCATCGGGGAGATCACGGCCGAAACCGCACGCACCGAGGGGTTTCAGCACATCCTGACGGCTCACCCCTCCACGATCCCCGGCCTCGTACAGGCCATCGAGGATCATGTCGAAGGCAAAGGCTGAGATACATTTGACACAAGGAGGCAATTCGGAGGTTCCCATGCCCTATCCCACAGAACGCATGCGAAGGCTACGAAGGACCGGGGCTCTTCGTGGCATGGTGCAGGAAACCCGTCTTCACCCATCTTCGCTCATCTACCCCCTTTTCGTCCAGGAAGGGAAAGGCATCGTCGAGGAAATCTCTTCGATGCCGGGCATCTCCCGTTTCTCCCCGGACCGCCTCCGGGCGGAGATCGCCGAGATCGCCTCGCTGGGCCTGGGCTCGGTCATTCTCTTCGGGATCCCCGACGAAAAGGACCCCACGGGTTCAGCCGCATTCGACGAGAACGGTGTCGTGCAGCAGGCCATCCGAACGATCAAGCAAGAGGTACCGGAGATGGTCGTCGTCACCGACGTCTGCCTCTGCGAGTACACCTCCCACGGGCACTGCGGCGTGCTGGAGGGCGAGGAGGTGGCGAACGACGCCACCCTGGATCTTCTGGCCAGGATGGCCGTGTCCCATACGCAAGCCGGGGCCGACATGGTTGCGCCCTCTGACATGATGGACGGAAGGGTGCGCGCCATACGGAGCGCTCTGGACGAAGGGGGCTTCTCTCACGTGCCGATCATGAGCTACGCGGCAAAGTTCGCCTCTGCCTTCTACGGCCCGTTCCGTGAGGCGGCGGAGAGCACGCCCGCCTTTGGGGATCGCCGCTCGTACCAGATGGATCCTGCCAACCGCCGGGAGGCGATGCGTGAGATTGCGTTGGACATCGAAGAGGGGGCCGACATCGTGATGGTCAAGCCCGCACTGGCGTACCTGGACGTTCTCCGGGAGGCAAGGGAGCGATTTCTGCATCCCTTGGCAGCCTACAACGTGAGCGGGGAATACGCCATGGTCAAGGCGGCGGCAGCCCGTGGGTGGATCGACGAAGACCGGATCGTGCCGGAGATCCTCGCGAGCATCAAGCGGGCCGGAGCGGATCTGATTATTACGTACTTTGCGAAGGAGATGGCTGGTAAGATGGGGGGGAAAGCCATTTAGAGCAAGTAGCGCATTTAGGTATTAGGTATTAGGTATTAGGTATTAGCTCCCCGCCATTGCCCCCCGGGAAAACGTCCGGCAGGGCGGTTGGGAGGGCTAATACCTAACAGCTAATACCTAACAGCCAATTGCTTACACAGCCTTAACCCTTTTGGAGGGTTCTTTCCATGGAGTACAAGGTAATCGAGACATCTCTAGTCACAGAGGACAGCCTGGAAGAGATCCTGAACCATTGGACCGCCGAAGGCTGGCGGTACGATGGAATGCAGTTTGTCGTGAAGGAGAGTGCCCGCAGGCCTTCGATGGCGTTTCTTTTGTTCGTGAAGGGGGGAGAGGATGACGCTGGGGGAACTGAGAAACGCAATCCTATGCCTGACTGATTGCCTGGCTGTTAGGTATTAGGTATTAGTCCACCTCCTTCCCATCCGTTCGAGGAGGAGGAGGAGGAGGAGGAGGAGGAGGAGGACGATAGAAACCCCCGGTGGCGGCAAGGGCTGGGAGCTAATACCTAACAGCTAATACCTAATACCAGGTAGTCTACAAAGCACACAGGGAAACCAGAGCTTGGCAAAAAGCGTCAACGAGCAAACAACGGCCCACGGACAGC
>JAUWSZ010000675.1 GCA_030609865.1 bacterium
GGTGCGCGCGGACCCGAAGAACACGATCGTGTTGTGCACGTACCGCTTTCCGAAACGGGAGGCCGGTTCCATGAACTCGGAAAGGACGCGTACGATTCTCCCTTCCGGGGCGGTCAGGAAATCGAGATTCTTGTACGCCTTCTGCGGCCAATCCGTGGCCTTTTTCGATGAACGCTTCTTTGTCATGTCTGTTCCTCTATCGGCCTCGCTTTGGGAAGGGTGGGGTCGTGGCGGGCAGTTACGGATTCGAGTCGGCCATGCTCAGCTTGGAATGGTCGTGGAAAGAAGGTAAGAATTGAGGCCTACTATATGGGTTTTGCTGGTGCCGCGCAACCTGGGGCGGTACTGGATGCTGCGGCTGCTCCCTCAAGGATCTACATGAAGAAAACCATCGGCCAAGAAACGCTCGAACACCGCATCCTGCATGGGCTTTCCTGTGAGTGGGAAACAGCCCTGTGGGTCCTGGACGAACCTCACCGGCAACGAATGCGCCCACCGCTCTTCTGCCTCCGGGATTACAGGAGGACGTGGGGCACGTGGTCCCGGGAAAGGCGTGAGATCTCGTTGAGCCGGGATCTCGTGCTCCGCCATTCCTGGGATGCGGTGCTGGAGGTGCTGCTGCACGAGATGGCCCACCAGTTTGCAGAGGAGGTCCTGGGCGCCCGCGAGGAGCCCTCCCACGGCCCGGCCTTCCAGAGGGCCTGCCACCTGCTGCGGGCCAACCCGAAGGCATCCGGAAGGTACGTGCCCCTGGATGACCGGGTGGCTCGCGAACCTCGGGGTGCGGAAGACAGGACGGTCCGCCGGGTCAGAAAGCTCATGGCCCTGGCAGAGAGCCCAAATCGGCACGAGGCCGAGGTCTCCATGGCCAAGGCCCATGAGTTGATCGCGAAACACAACCTCCGCCTGCTCGAGCGCGATGAAAGCAGGGATTTCGCGAGCGTCTTCGTGGGAAGGCCGGCCCTGCGTCATCCCCGCGAAGACTATGCGCTCGCCAATCTGCTGCAGGAATTCTATTTCGTACAAGGAATATGGGTCCCTGCCTACGTGCTCGCAAAGGGAAAGATGGGAAGGGTTCTGGAGATCAGCGGCACCGAGCAGAACATCCGGCTGGCCTCCTATGTCCATAATTTCGTGTGTCGGTTCATCGAAGCCAGGTGGGGGACCTACAACCAGCGAAGAGGACTGAACCGACGTCGAAAGACCGACTACGCTGGAGGCATCATCGAGGGGTTTCGATCGAAACTCGCCTCCCGAGACAAGCAGAAGAAGCCCGAAGGGAAGAAGGCCCTGATCAAGCTGCGGGACCCACTTCTTGAGAAATACTTGGCCTACCGATACCCACGCACGGTGAGCGAAAAGAGGGTTGTGTCGGCAAGGGATGAAAAGGTTGTGTCCGACGGAAGAGAGGCGGGCAGGAAGCTCGTGATCCACAGGGGAATCACCGAGAAACGCAGCGCCCGAAGGAGACTGATTCAGGAAGATGGGGTCAAAGATGGGGTCAGGTCTTGCAATTAAGCATTCCGCTGCAAACCCTCTGATTATCTATGCCCTTTTCGGCCCTTCCAGCCTTCCAGTGTAAGTCTGGGTTCTTCAGAATGCTTAAAAGCAAGACCTGACCCCATTGATTATCCGGGCGTTGACATTGTCGGCGACTCGAAGTATTTTTTTTGTACCGACCGGTTGGTCCTAAAACCCTGGATTGCCGGATTTCTAATCGAAAAGACGAAAGAGGAACGAGCGATGGGAGACTGGAAGACGACGAGTTGTGTCCTGTGCGCACAGAACTGCGGACTGGAGGTCTTGATCGAGGAGAACCGCATCGTCAAGGTGCGGGCGGACAAGGAGAACCCGAGAAGCGAGGGGTACGTGTGCCGCAAGGGGATGAACGTGGCCCACTACCAGCATCATGCCCAGCGACTCACCCATCCGCTCAAGCGCGTGGGGGACTCCTTTGAACGGGTCTCCTGGGATCAGGCGCTCGATGAGATTGCCTCCAGGTTGATCGGGATCGTGGACCAACATGGGCCGCGTGCCTTTGCCTACATGGGCGGTGGAGGGCAGGGATGCCACTTCGAGGCCGCCTTTGGGGTTGCCCTGCTGAGGGGATTGGGCTCCCAGTACCACTACAACCCGATCGCCCAGGAGCTGACCGGCCTGTTCTGGGTGAACGGCCGGGGCCTGGGCAAGCAGTACCTGAGCACCGTTCCGGACGATCACGAGACCGACATGCTGCTGGCCATCGGATGGAACGGCTGGATGAGCCATCAGATGGCCCAGGCCCGCCGGCACCTGAAGCGGATCTCGGACGATCCGAACAAGCTCCTCGTGGTCATCGATCCCCGGAAGAGCGAGACCGCCCAGAGGGCCGACATTTACCTCCCGATTCGGGTCGGAACGGATGCCCTGTTCACCCGTGCCATGGTCGCCATCATCCTGGCGGAAGGATGGGAGAATACAGAGTACATCGCGAACCACGTGAGCGGTTTCGATGAGATCCGTTCCTGGTTTGCAAATTTCGACGCGAAGGCCGCCCTCGAGGTGTGCGAGCTCGACTATGAAGCGGTGCGCGAGGTGGCCCGCCTGTTCGCTACGCGGAAGTCCTCGATGCACAGTGATCTGGGCATCCTGATGAACCGGCACAGCACAGTCACCTCCTATTTGGAGCTGATCCTGATGGCCGTCTGCGGCAGGATCGGTGTGCCGGGCGGCAACATCATTCCCGGTAC
>JAUWSZ010000392.1 GCA_030609865.1 bacterium
GCACAAGAACACGGTTCCTATGGACGACGCTTACGCAGCACTCGCCGAGAGAGACATCGGGCCAATCTCCGGTGGAAATGTGAGGTCCCCTGATGACACGTTCATGAGCATGGAGCTGTGTGAGCAGGTTCGTCGAACGGTGGAAGGCCTTCCGGATGTTTACAAGGAAGTGTTTCTGCTCAGAGGCATTCAGGGCCTGTCCACGAAAGAAACCGGCAAGATCCTGAACGTTACGCCTGCTGCCATAAAATCCCGTCTTCATCGAAGCCGTGGCTTGATCAGGGAGCGACTCGATCCGTATCTGGAGTGAGGGTCGCCTTTGAGCTGAAGGAATAGCTCGTCTTTTTTGACGCATAACGGCTGTTTACGGTCGGTGCGTTGACCTCCTTCCCCGGGACATGTATCCTCTTTTCCCAAGGTTTAACATCGGATTCTATGCGTCCGTCTCTACAGACTACAGACTCCAAAAAGGAGGTCAAAGACATGGCAGCAAAGGTCTACTACATGGACGATCGGTCCCAGTCGATTCAGACGAGCCTCGTGGCCAAGGTGCAGACCCTGTTCGACGCGGCCGGGTTTGGCGAAATGATCAAACCGGGGGAGGTGGTGGCCATCAAGCTCCACATGGGCGAGTACAACAATACCGCCTACCTGAGGCCCGTCTACGTACGGGCCCTGGTCGAGAAGGTCAAGGCCCTGGGGGGCGAGCCGATGGTCGTGGACACGACTACGCTGCCTTACTGGCCCTACAGCTCGAGAACGACCGCCCTGGATTACTACAAGACGGTGGCGAGAAACGGGTTCACCAATGAAGCGGTCGGCTGCCCGATCATTGTTTCGGATGGATACATCGGCACGGATGATGTGCTCATCGACCTTCCCGAGGGGTTCATCCTGAAGGAACAGTACATCGGCTCAGGCATTGCGCTGGCCGATTCGATGATCGCCCTCACTCATTTCAAGGGCCATCCGATGGGGACCTACGGCGGCGCGATCAAGAACATCGGCGTGGGCTGCGCCTCCAAGCGCGGGAAACTCAACCTCCATCTCGGCGGGCATCCCAGGTACGGACTCAAGGCGAGACACTGGATGCCGGAGCGCTGCACCAAGGAGGAGTGCCCCGACTTCGAGATGTGCAAGCAGCTCTGCCCCACGGGAGCGATCCACCACACAGACACCTCGGTGGAGTTCATCCGTGAAAATTGTATAAATTGCCTGGCCTGCGTAGGCGTGGTCACCATGTGTGGGGTAGGCTTCTTGCCGGACGACTTCTTCGACGCTACGGCGGCAGCCATCGCAGACTCGGCCCTGGCGGCCGTGAAGGCGGTGGGGGAGGGGAAGGTCGGTTACATCAACATGGCCCTGGATATCGCTCCCTGGTGTGACTGTGTGAACTTCAGCGATCGGCCGATCGTGCCCAACATCGGCATCTTTGCCTCGTGGGATCCTGTGGCCATTGACTCGGCCTGCATCCAGAAGGTCAAGGATTCGGCCGGCATGCCGGACTCCATCGCCATGACCAAGGGCGCCATGGAGCCTGGCGTCCCCAAGTTCGCCGCCTGTGCTTCCTTCCTGGGTGTCAGTGAGGAGATCCAGCCCAACGTGGCGCAGAAGATCGGTATGGGGAGCCGGGACTATGAACTGGTGGATGTCCCGGAGAGCGACGATATCACTCCCTTCCTGTGCAGCACGGTGCCGGCGGGAGCAAAGCTGGGCCCTGTGTTTGCCAAGAAGGGCGATATCTATCCCAAAGGTGGATTCAAGAGAGAGGACGAAGTCGATCTAGAGGACATGAGATTACCCTAGGGAAATCTGACCGCATCAGATGGGGCGTTTGGGCATTTAATATTATCATTGGCGGCCTGCCAGGAGGTAAAAGTTATGCACGGATACATGGGAAAGATTCTTCGGGTAGACCTTTCGAGCGGGAAGATCTCCACAGAGGAGCTCGACCCTCAGATGGTACACGAGTACATCGGCGGCTCCGGTTTCGCCACGAAGATCATCTACGATGAGGTTCCTCCCGGGACGGATCCGCTCGGAGGCGACAATCGGGTGGTCTTCATGACCGGGCCTGTCACGGGCACCCGTTTTCCTACGTCGGGGCGTTTCGTCGTGGCCGCAAAGTCCCCGCTCACAGGCATGCTGACGACCGCTTCCAGTTCCGGGTTCTGGGGAGTGGAACTCAAGAAGACCGGCTATGACGGGATCGTGTTCCAGGGGAAGGCGGACAAGCCGGTTTACCTGGAAATGGTCGACGATCAGGTGAGCCTCCAGGACGCCTCCGCTGTTTGGGGCAAGGATGCCTACGAAACCCAGGAAATCCTTATCAAGCAATCGGGCCAGAAACGGGCACGCGTCGCATGTATCGGCCAGTCGGGAGAGAAGCAGGCACCCCTTGCATGCGTGATGAACGATGCGGGCCGGGCTGCGGGCCGAGGCGGCCTCGGCGCGGTCATGGGCGCCATGAACCTGAAGGCGATCGTGGTGTCCGGGAAGAAGAAGATCCCTGTGGCCATGGACGATTTCCTCAAGCTCATGACCAAGGAGGTCATCAAGGGGATTCAGGCGGACCCGTTTGCCGGTTTCTTCACGAAGTGGGGAACCGCCTTCAGCATGGACATGGGGTGGGCCGCAGGGGACGTTCCGATCAAGAACTGGAAGCAGGGCCTCTGGGAAGAGGGGTGCGTGAATCTGGGCGGGGCCAAGATGGCGAATACGATCCTCAAGCCTCACACCGGGGCCTGTCACAACTGTCCGATCCGGTGTTCCCGCTGGGTGCACATCAAAGAAGGGAAGTACGCCTACGAGGGACCCGGGCCCGAGTACGAGACCCTCGGGGCCTTCGGCACCATGCTGATGATCGACGATCTGGAGGCCGTTTCCTGGATCGGCGAGATGTGCAACAAGTACGGATTGGATACCATCTCGGCGGGCTGTACCGTGGCCTGGGCCATGGAAGCGTACGAGAAGGGGGCCATCACGAAGGAAGACACGGGCGGAATAGAGCTTACCTGGGGCAACGTGGACGCGGTCATCAAGGTGGTCGAGCAGATGGGGCTGGTCGAGGGGTTCGGCGCGTTGCTCGCCCAGGGGAGCCGGAAGGCCTCCCAGAAGGTAGGCAAGGGCTCCGAGGAGTATGCGATACAGGTCAAGGGGATGGAAGTTCCGATGCACGACCCGAGGTGTTACCACAGCCTGGCAGTCAACTACGCCACCGGGCCCCGGGGGGCCTGCCACGTACAGGGAGGTCCGTACGTCGTGGAGATCGGCGTGATCAGTCCGGAGGCAGGGATCACGCACAAGCAAGGCCGGTTCGACAAGAAGGGCAAAGGCCTTGCGGCAAAGGCTCATCAGGATTTGAGCGCTGTTTACAACTCCGTCGGGGTCTGCATGTTTGCGGGCATGGGCATTCCGCCTTCTCATTTCGGAAATCTGCTGGCCATCACGACGGGCATCCCGCACAATGCGCAGACGATCCTCCAGGCGGGCGAGCGGATCACCAACCTGCAGCGGGCCTTTGCCTGCAGGGAAGGAATTACCCGCAAGGACGACACCCTGCCCGAGCGGCTCGTATCCCCCCTGGCCGATGGTGGGTCAGCCGGCAAGGCAGCAGATCTGGAGTACCAGTTGAACGAGTACTACGAATTGAGACAATGGGATGAGAACGGAATTCCGAAAAAAGAGAAGCTCGAGGCCCTCGGCCTGAGCGAGGCCGCAAAGGACCTGCACACGTAGGCCTCTGGAAAGGGTAGGAGCATGAACGGAAAAGAGTATCTCTTGAGTGCCGTCGAGAAGTTGGGGCCGATTGCCTCGGACCTCGAGTCGTCGAACAAAGTCGATGGGGACCTGTTGACAGGATTGGCAAAGGCCTGCGAGACCCTTGGATTGTTCAAGAACAAGGCCACCTTGCGCACCAAGGCCGGTGCGGGTATCGCCATTCCGGTCTTCGAGGCCGCGGAGAATCTGGAGGCGGCATGGGAAGATGATGACCTCGACGATGTGAAAGAAAGGATCGAGGAGTTCATCGAGGCGGTCGAGGTTCTCGGCGGGGCCTTGAAGGAGCGTACGGTCATCATGACCTAGTTCGGTGACGAAGGAATATCGCTGTGTTGCTGGGGAGTCATAAGCTTCGGTACTGCCCTGGGTTCCATCTCCGATTTCCTTGGGCTCCGTCTCCCCCTCTCCCGAAGTCGCC
>JAUWSZ010000572.1 GCA_030609865.1 bacterium
ACTGCCTCAACCCTCGGAACATAGGGGCCGCGATTCACGAAGGGGCCTTCTGGGCCAGGCAGGTCTAGTGTTTAAGAAATCACAGAGGCTTAAGGTCAAAGGTCAAAGGTGAAAGGACAAAGGTCAAAGGTGAAAGGTTAAAGGACAAAGCATTTTCCAGGGTCCGCTCAATCTAGCACCGGCAACGCTTTTTGAAGGTGTATCCCTTTACTTTCACCTTTCACCTTTTACCTTTCGCCTGGGGCGGTACAGGTGGTCCAGGAGGGGATAGAAATGGTTGAGAAGATCGTATTCACGTTCAAGCAACCGCCAAAGGAATTCCAGGTCCGCAAGGTCAAGACAGATCGGGTAAACGATGCCTACGGTTCCTGGTACGGGAAGATCCGATGGCGTGTAGAGATGATCCGTGTGCCCGGTATTTCGGTCAAGGAGGGTGACCTCCTGCCCACGAGCAGGGTGTATGAAATCGCGAGGACCATCGACAAGAAGGCGGCACATCAGTTTGAGCTTTACAATCCTAAACGGGAGTATGACACCCGGGAGGAAGAATAAGTAGAGCAGGCGAAAGGGTAAAGGTGAAAGGCAAAAGGGAAAAACTGACGATAGGGGGAAGGGCTGGGAGCTAAAGGCTAAGAGCTGACAGCTAAAGGCGAAAGCAAAGGGAAGTCATGAATGAACAAGCCAATAAGAAACGGTTGAGGGTCGACTACACGAAATGCACCGGTTGCCACCTCTGTGAGATCGCGTGCTCCCTGCACAACGAAGGGATTTGTAATCCCGCGATTTCCAAGATCTGCGTGATTCGCTGGGAAGAGGCGATCGATTTCCCGCTGGTATGTCATCAGTGTGATGATGCTCCATGCGTCACCGTTTGTCCCGCAGAGGCAAGGATGCGGAACGAACAGACCTGGGCGATCCACGTGGACCGGGAGAAGTGTATCGGGTGCCGGATGTGCATCTACGAGTGCCCCTTTGGTGCCATCTCGATCCGTGAGGAGGATGGGACCACCACGAACTGCCTTCTCTGCGATGGTGAGCCCCGTTGCATTCAGGTATGCGACACACAGGCCATCCGGTATGTCGAGCCCTCGGAGGAGGCTGAGGCCCTGTTCGAGGAGACTAAAGGCAAACTGAGGGAATACAAAGCAACCTTGGAGTAAGGGGAGAAGGGGTGGCGCATATGTACGGATGGGCTGGAACCATACTGATGGTGGATCTCACGCATTCCCGTATCGAGAAGATCCCGCTTTCCGAAGACGTTGCAGTGAAGTGGCTGGGCGGACAGGGCCTCCTCGAGCGGCTCATCTGGGAGCATTACGACTTTGCCGAACGGGATCCTTTCAGTCCGAAGAACATCGTGGGGATTGCCCCCGGAGCCCTCACCGGCACACTGACGCCGGGTTCGGGTCGTCTTGCCGTGGCGGTTGCCCTGAGTCCTGCCCTGAACGGATACCTGGATGCCAACACAGGAGGGGATTTCGGCTGCAGCCTGAAATACGCTCAGTACGATGCGGTGCTGATTACCGGGAAGGCTCGCAACCCGGTCTACCTTCGTATCGAAGACGATACGGTGGAACTTCGGGATGCAAGGCCCTACTGGGGCAGGCGGGTCAGCGAGACGGACCGGCTGATCAAGGAGGAATTGGAGGAACCCCGCCTTCGCACCCTCCTCATCGGGCCTGCGGGTGAGAACCGGGTGCACAGTGCGATGATCACCTGCGACTGCGATCGTGCCCCCTCAGCCGGCGCCATGGGCGCGGTGTTGGGATCGAAGAACCTGAAGGGGGTCGTGGTTCGGGGTTCAAAGGGAATCCGGGTGGCAGACCCGGACCGGCACTGGGATGTGTTCCACTCGATCTACGAAAAGAACAAGGTCGAGCCTCGATTTGCCCGTTTCGGGGAGAAGGGCACAAAGTGGCTCGTGGAGCTTTCCGGGGTTCTCAACTGCCAGTACAACGCGCAACCAAAGGAATTCCCGTACGACAAGGTGAATGTGGATCTTTTCCTGGAGACCTTTGCCCGCGGTTCGAAGGCCTGCCACTCCTGTTTTCAACATTGTGACCACTACTGGCAAATCCCCAGCGGAGCGTACGAAGGAGAGGATGCCCGTGGCGGAGAAGCCGGTACCATCATTCCCCTTGGGCCGATGGTGGGCGTGAGCGATATGGCTTCGATCCTGCACATGACCCACCTGGTCAACGACTTGGGGATGGACAGCATTGCCACGGGGGCGGCCCTGGCAACGGCGATGCACTGGTGGCAGGACGGCCTCCTCACGGAGAAGCACACGGGCGGCTTGAAGCTGGAGTGGGGTGACGTCGAAGTGGAACAGGAGTTGATCCGGCAGATGGCCTACCGCGAGGGATTTGGTGCAAAGCTGGCGGACGGCATCTTTCATGCCGCGGAGAAGGTGGCCAGATGGAACAAGGTGCCTCTGGAAAAAGTAACGCGGTACATCAATGCTAACAGAAAGAAGAGAGAGCTGGGAGCGGATTTTCGTCCCCTCAAGGGCCTTGCCTTCTCGAAGGCG
Organism: bacterium; assembly: GCA_030609865.1. The sequence goes on from JAUWSZ010000572.1 coordinate 2,531, forward strand.
ATCGATATCCGGGAGTGTGACATCCTGAACATAGCCGACACCCTGATGGCGGAGGGGCCTGTGACCAAAGAGCGGTTCGAACACTTGGGAGTGCCGGAGTCGTTTGCAGAAGACTTTGGCTTCTCCTATGTGGGGAACCCGGCCGTCTTCGATGACAAGGCCAAGGTGAAGGTCTACTCGGACAATCATTGCAGCGTGTGCAATTCCCTCGGGATATGCCAGAGGTACACCACTTGGGCCCAGATGCGGATGGGCCTTGAAGACATGGCCGAGTGTTTCGAGACCGCCACGGGCGTGAGAATGTCCTGGGAGGGGCTTTACCGGGCAGGGGAGCGGATCCGGCAACTCGAGAAGGCGATGCAGCTGCGGTACGGATTCCGGAAAGAACACGACGGTCTGCCGGATCACTACTATGATACCCCGATAGAGAGCGGACAGTTCGAGGGGGCTTATCTGGACAAAACGGAATTCCTCCAGGAATTGGAGAAGCTGTACGAGCTTCGAGGCTGGAACAAGCATGGGTTTCCGTTGAAGAAGAGGTTGACCGCTTTGGATATGGCGGACGTGGCCGAGGTGTTGGCAAAGGAAGGGCTGCTCTCGGGTACTGCTGCAGAACGGAAAAAGGCCAAAAAGAAGAAGAAGACGAAGAAAAAG
>JAUWSZ010000482.1 GCA_030609865.1 bacterium
GATCTTCTCTCCAAGGACATTGTCCGGCACGCCCACGATCCCTGCCTCCATGATCTTGGGATGCTGGCTGAGCAGGTTCTCCAGCTCCACGCAGTAAACATTCTCGCCGCCCCGGCAGATCATGCTCTTGATCCGGTCGACAATGAAGGTGCAGCCATCCTCGTCCATGTACCCGATGTCACCCGACCGGAACCATCTTCGCTCGTCCTCGTCGACAAAGAAGGCCTCGCGCGTCTCTTCGGGCAGGTTCCAGTACCCCGGGCTGATCCCGGGGCTCGAGGACAGGATCTCACCCGGCTCGCCCCGAGGAACGTCTCTCAGCTGATCATCCACGATTCTGACCCGGCTGTTTCCCAGCGTTCCGCCCACCGTGCCCGGCTTGGCCAGCATGGCGTCCCAACCGCCGGCCATCAAGAGGAGCCAACCGATGGAGGCCCCTTCCGTAAAACCGTAGCCGTTGGCGATCTTCGCATCCGGGAATTCCTCGGCCAGTTGGGTGCACATCTCAGGGGCCATCGGGGAACCGCCCTGGGCTATGTACTTGAGCGCGCCTTTCCTGACGAGTTCCGGGTATCGGGGCTGCAGCTTGAAGAGCCAGTACATGGCCGTCACGATCGGCAGGGAAGCGATCCTTTCGTCGATCATCATGTCGATCGCCTGGTCCGCCTTGAAGGTGGACAACACCACGGAAGTCGACCCGAGCAGCGCGTTGTTGATCAGCGTGTGGAGCGTGGTCACGTGGAAGAAGGGGGTGATGATCAGCTGCTTGATGTCCTCGGGCCGGTCCCCCGTGTCATAGACACCGTCCATCAGGCTGATGCCGTTCATGGCATTGTTGACCACGCCGCGATGGAGCGTGATCGTGCCCTTCGGCCTGCCCGTGGTGCCCGAGGTGTAGATCAGGCTGCACACGTCCCTTTCGCAGACATCGACGAGGATCTCCCTGGGCGCCTCTTTTTCCATCAGCTCGGAGAAGGAGACGGTCCCCTCCGCGCCTTCCGGCCCGGAGACGAACACGTTTTGGAGGGAGGGGAGCTTTTCCTTGATCGACTTCACCCTTTCCCAGAGCCCGCCTTCGATGATGGCCGCCACGCAGCCCGCATCCTCGAACTGGCGCTCCGCCTCTTCTGCGGCCAGTCGTGCGTTGATGATCACCGAGATGGCCCCGATCTGGGACAGGGCCAGGTAGCTCACGAAGGCCTCCGGGATGTTGGTAGCCATGATGGCCACCCGGTCACCCTTCCTAATTCCGTATTCCTCATACAGGCCGTAGCCAACGTTGTTGACCACGGCGTCGAACTCATTGTAGGTCCATCGGATGTTGAAATCCGGGAAATACCACATCTCCCGGTCGCCGAACTTGGCGACCCCCTCCTTCGCGAGCTCCGTCAGGCTGCCGTACCGGCTCGCCCAGACGTCCTGGATCTCGTCTTCGTATCGTACGGTGATCACCCCTGTCTTTGGCCACTCCATCGGTGGTTTGATCTTGTCGCTCATACGTTTCTCCGCAACCGTTTCAGTCTATCTCGTCGTCGTCCTCGTCCTTGATATTTTACCGCGCTTTCTTCGCGCGCATGACTTGATGGAGAGAGCCAATACGCCGTTTGATGTCACACGACAATCCCCTCTCTTAGGTTCGAGGACGAGGACGACGACGAGAACGAGCCATAGTGGGGCAAATACCTCCATCGCGCTGTGGCTAGTTCAGCAGGTACGTAAACATGAACGAGATCTGGTCCCGGTCCCGGAAGGCGCCGAAGTTGGTGAACGCGCCGTAAACACCGCTGTACTGGATATTGAACCGGAAGGGCTCGTGAAGGAACATGACCGAAGGCATGAACAGCCACGCGCCGCGCACGTCGTAGGCCACCACGAGCTGCGGGTTGATGACGCCGTTCTTGTAGTTCGTTCGTGCGAGGAACGTAAACGTGTGCTCCGTCTCCCGGAGGCCCACAAAATCGAGCGTCTTGGGATAGAGGGCCAGGAGCTGTTTCTGGCGGTCGTCATAGTCGGGGATCCACTGCCCGAAGTACTGACCGGATATCATGAAGGTGGTGCGCGGGTTCAACGGGCGGATCCACAGGTACTTGTCGAAGCCGATCATGTACCGCAGGATGTTCTTCTTCGGAATGGTCCCCCCTGTGGGGTTGATGGGCAGCGCGGTGATCCCGAGTTCCCTCAAATCCGTTCCGGTCAATTCACTGATCAGATCGATCATGGCCGGCGGCAAGGGGATGGACTCGTCGGAGATCTTGAGGTTCTCTTCCGGGATGAAGACGGGTTCGTCCCAGAACCAGGCCGCCTCTCCCCGCCAGATGATATCTGTCCGGGGGTCGCAGTAGTTGAACGAGGCGCCCGTGATCTGCACATCCGACCAGATCAGTTCCTGAAACAAAGAGCTTGTCCCCATCACGACTTGCGTTCCCGGCTCGACCCCCAGCACGACCGCAGGCATGTCCAGAAACGTCTTGTAGTGGGCGACCGAGAAGTTGAGGCTGTTCCCCAGGACGCCCATCACGCGGACCCCCCACCGACTGTTGGACATCTTCTTGTCGGGCGTGACGAGGTACTTCGCCATACCCGTATCCGGGATCGGAGCGGCGTAGGCGGAGCCCGCAGGCGCGTAAGGCGCGACCCGCACGTCCCAGGAGCCGGGCACCCAGAAGGCCTCCACCATGGCCGAGGAGATCGGCCCGATGCTTCCGAAGTTGTAGCTCCCCCGGAGCATCCACAGGGGGATCCTCCGGTCGTCCAGGTCCTCGAAGGGCCCCCCGAAGGTGTTGTCCAACGGGTTGATGGCGTCGAGCAGACGAAAGGTGTCGGTCTCCCCCCAGGCCAGGTTCTGCTTGCCAAGTCGGAAGAAGAGCGGCCCTCGAGAGAGATCGACGTAGAATTCCCAGAGATCGTAGCTCTGCTTGAAGTTGTCGATGTTGTCCTTGTCCGCGTCCCGAACATCCCGGAAGGCCTGGGGGCCGACGTTGTAGATCGCCTCGTACAGGAAACGGCCCACGAGATGGTATTTCGCGTAGATGTCCAGGGCCTTGAGGGGATACAATATGTCGAGATCGTGGGTGAGGTTCATCAGGTCATGGTTGATCTCGATCACGGCCAGGTTGCGCCACTGCACCAGATTGCCCGCGGCGATGTCGTGCGGGTGCGTGAACCCATCCGAATGCTGCAGCCGGATCGAGGTCCGCGTCTGCGCCTTCCCGATGACCTCCAGGGTCCTCGCATCATCGATGTAGACGGCCCAGACGCTTCCCGCCCACCCGACGAGGCACAGCAAGCAAAAGACGCAAATCCACTTCGAGCCTTTTCGGTGCATCATTTCCCCCCCCGACTCATCTTGATTCCCGAAAAAGAAGTGCCCTTTTCGTCCTTCAGGCCACCCTGTGCACTTGGCGGCTTCAGGAGGCCATTCGGTTGAGCCGGCCGCGAAGCTCTTCTGCCTCGGCAACCATCCCGTGGATGACCTCTTTCACCGGCTGGATCGCATCGATCAGCCCCGCAATCTGGCCGCAGGGGATCGGGCTCATCTCCGGGTCCCCGATTTCGTATGCCTTCTTCCCCTTCCCCCCGGCCACCTTCACGAGGATCTCTTCCAGGGTCGTCCCCC
>JAUWSZ010000581.1 GCA_030609865.1 bacterium
CGGCCTGCTTCTTCATGGCATCCATCAGGTCCGGTCCCTGGATCCCCTCCGGAAAGCCCGGATAGTTCTCCACATCGCTGGTGATCGTAAGCTGCCCGCCCGGCTGCATTCCCTCGAGGACGAGGGGCTCCAGGTTCGCTCTTGCCGCGTAGATGGCCGAGGTCAGGCCGGCTGCACCGCTCCCGACGATCAGGACCTTCTCGACACGCCCGTCCTGTTCCATGTTTTCGACTCCTTATGAAAAAATCTCCTGCACGGCCTGATCTTCGTTGAGATCCGGGTTCTCCTTTACAAAGGAGGGAACGAACCCGGTAGCAAGAAACCGGCCCTCCAACCTGTCCGCGTCGCGTGAACTCAGCCGTTCGAACCGATAGATCTCACGCAGCGCGATCTCCTCGTCCCCCTCGTTTCCCTCCTGCACCTCACAGACGCTCGTGACCTTCCTCTGGCCGTCCGGATACCGCGTGCAATAGACCACGATATCTATTCCCGAGGTAATCTGTTTGCGCACCGTCCGGGCATTCAACGGCAGGTTGCTCATTCCGATCATCGCCTCGAGACGGGCAAAGAGATCCCGGGGTGAATTGGAGTGAGCCGTGCTGATGGAGCCGTCGTGACCGGTGTTCATGGCCTGGAGCATGTCGAGTGTCTCCGCGCCCCGGCACTCCCCCACGATGATCCGGTCCGGCCGCATGTGGAGGGCGTTCCGGAACAGGGTCCGAACCGTAATCTCCCCCTTACCCTGAACGTTCGGGGCCCGGGTCTCGAGTCGCACCACATGGCGCTGGCGCAACTGCAGCTCCGCCATTTCCTCGATGGTGACGATCCGCTCCCCGCTCGGGATGAAATTGCTGATCAGGTTGAGGAGGGTTGTCTTGCCCGAACTCGTCCTGCCCGTGATCATCACGTTCAACCGGTGAACGACGACGAGGCGGAAGAACTCGGCCATCTGCCGGGAGATGCTCTGGTTCTCGATCAACGCATCCGCCGAGAAAATCGATCGCGAAAACTTCCTGATGGTAATGACCGGCCCGTCCAGGGCGATCGGCGGCACGACGATGTTCACCCGGGACCCGTCCGGGAGCCTGCCGTCCACAAGAGGGCTCGATTCGTCCACCCGCCTTCCGATCGGGTGGATGATTCTCTCGATGATCTTCCTGACCTCCTCGGGACTGACAAAGCCTCGGGGCGCCTCAAAGATCCGGCCATCCCGTTCGTAGTAGACGTCGCCCCCGTTGATCATCACCTCGTTGACCTTCGGGTCCTTCAGGTACTCCTCGAGGACGCCCAGGCCCAGAACCTCGTTCATGATCTCTTCCATGAGATCCTTGCGCTTGACCCAGTCCGGGATTTCCTTCAGGCGTTCCTTGATGATCTCATCGAGAAGACTCCTGATGCGGAGCAGGTTTTCGTCACTCCGAGAGACCAGGTCCATGCCTTCGGCAATGCACAGGTTCTGCAACTCCGTCCGGAAGGTCTTCTTCATCTCCGTGTAGGCTTTGTCCCGATCCCGGTCCTCGCCTTCCCCGCTCGAAGACCCGACTCGTTTCGAGCGCTCAGGCAGGGGTTCCCTCCCCTGCGGCCCTCCCCTCTGCCACCAGAGCTGATGAAGGCGTTTCAGGTGATCCTGAACGACGGATACGTCCTTGCCTTCCTTCCTCGCTTCGCTGACGATCTCCTCCCACTCGGCAAGGGCATTCCCGATCGCCTTCTCCTCTTCGTAGCCGATCGCCTTCCGGACCCTCGGGCGGTACTGCACTCCTATCCTGTTCAGCAACTCCTCCAAGGTCTTTTCCCGTATAGGCATCCTCTTTCTCCGTCGGTATCACCTCCCTTTTTCCTATCCGAACCGCCCGATAAGGTCAACCTAGGAGGCTGGTCGACTTGTCAATTCACCCGAAACCCGGTATCAAAGAGACAGGATCCGTCGCAACAAACCCTGAGGGGGGCCACCATGGCGCGCACAGGATTGATCCGAGACAACGCCTACCTGGAACACATCACCTCGGATTTCCACCCCGAGCACCCGGACCGCCTCCGCGCCGTCTATTCCATTTTGGAAGATCGGGAGCTGCAAGGCAAGACCACAGTCCTCGAGGCCCGGGAGGCCAGGGCGGAAGAGATACAGTGGATCCACACCAAATCGTACTATCAAGAGATCGAGTCGACACGGGACTGCGGACATCGCCAGCTGGACCCTGACACACACGTCTCTTCGCAGTCTTACCGGGTGGCAAAGCTCGCCGCGGGAGGCCTGTGCGTGCTCGTGGATGCGGTCTGTTCCGCGGAGATACGGAACGGGTTCGCCTTGGTCCGCCCGCCCGGCCATCATGCGGAAACGGGCAGAGGGATGGGCTTCTGCATCTACAACAACGTCGCCATCGCGGCACGCTATGCCCAGAACAGGGGACTCGCCGAAAAGGTCCTGATCGTGGACTGGGATCTGCACCACGGAAACGGAACCCAGCACTCCTTCGAATCGGATCCGTCGATCCTGTACTTCTCCTCCCATCAGTTCCCCTACTACCCCGGCACGGGAAGGCCGGATGAGATCGGAATGGGCAAAGCGGAAGGCTATACCGTAAACGTGCCTCTCCCCGGAGGACAGGGGGATGAAGACTTCATCCGGATCTATCAGGAGGTCCTCGAACCGATCGCAACCCAGTTCAGGCCCGATCTTGTCCTCGTATCTGCCGGGTTCGACACCTACTACCGGGACCCCCTGGGTGGCATGGGGGTGACGGAAGACGGTTATGCGGAAATCACGCGCATCCTGATGCGAATCGCAGATGCATGCTGTCAGGGAAAGATCGTCCTCACCCTGGAAGGCGGCTACCATCTGGAGGGGCTTGCCCAAAGCGTCAAGCGCGTCATCCTGGCGCTCCAGGAGACCGGAGTGCCGGCCGCCGCCTCGCCCGCGTCCTCCCCTACGACCGAACGGATCGTCGAACACATTCGCGACACGCAGAAGGCCTACTGGCGCCTTTAGGAGGCTGTCCGAGAATAGCTTCGTTACGAGATTTCGAATGCGCCTGGGATGCAAGGAAGGGTCCGCAAAATCGCCGCAGGTGTGCTCGTTGCACATCGAGGACGGTTTTGTGGATCCTGACACAGCAGGCCAG
>JAUWSZ010000112.1 GCA_030609865.1 bacterium
CACCCAGGACGTATGCGTGCACGGATTGGGGGGCCAGGCCCAGATACTCCCCCAGGAGGGCACGGAACCTGGCCGTGTCGAGGATGGTTCCGGACCCGATGACCTTACCCGGAGGAAGGCCGGAGATACGGGTGACGATCTGGGTCATCACATCCACCGGGTTGGAGGCCACGATGAGGATCGCCTCCGGCGCGCTCTCCATTATCCGGGAGAGGACCTTGCGGAAAACCTCGGCGTTCCGCTCCAGAAGTTGAAGGCGGGTCTCCCCGGGGCGCTGAGCCACTCCGCATGCGAGCACCACCGCATCCGCGCCCTTGAGCGCCGGGTAGTCCCCGGCAGCGATCCGCACCGGCGTGGCGAAAGGCGTGGCATGGAGGATGTCTTCTGCATGCGCCCGGGCAACAGCCGGATTGAGATCGATGAGAACCAGGTCCCTCGCCGCCCCCTCCAGCGCCATTGCGTAAGCAGCCGTGCTGCCGACAAGCCCGCATCCAACAATGCCTACTTTCATACCCATTCCCTCTTTCAGTGGTTGATCATCCCGGCCCACAGGCCGCTCAGCCTCTGGCAGATGTCTTCGGACAGAAAAAAAACACACAATGCAACCATCGTGATTCCCAGGAGCTTTCTCCTGGTAACGGATTCCCCGAGGAAAACCACCCCCAGAAGATAGCTCAGGATAAAGTTCATCTGGATGAAGGGGGAGATCAGGGAGACATCCACCTCCTGGAGCGCCTTGAGCATGGACAGGCACGCCGAGGCGAACAGGAGCCCGCACAGGGGGGCAATCCGAAAAACGACCCGGTTCAACTCGTACTTTTCATGGAGTGCAACGTAGAGGTTTATCAGGATGTGGGCGGTTGCGGATTGCACGATCAGGAAAGTCAGGGGGTTCACGCCGTGGGTGGATGCAATTTTGTAGACGATGTCAAAGATTCCGAAGGCCATGCAGGCGGTCATCGCAGGAACGAGGGATTTCAGTGCGGGCCGGTTCTCCCTCCTGTAGTGGTCGAAAAACAGGGAAACCGCCACTCCGGCCAGGAGGAACAGGATCCCCTTCTGCATCGTGAAGGGCTCCCCCAAGAACAGGACGGCACCGACGGTGGTGGGAATAAAGCTCAGGCGCACCACGGCGATGTTCGTGCCCAGCTCCCCCTGCTTCATGCTTTGAAGCACAGAAAACGCGCCCGTTATCCCCAGGGCCCCGGCCACGAGGCCCAACCAGGGGTAAGGGCTGCCCGATACACCCCCATATCTCAGCAGGCTTGCCGCGAGAACCGTGCAGAAGAAGCAGAAGCTCTGGACCACCATGAAGGATCCGGGACGAATGCCCAGCATCTGCGCCCTCTTGTACAGGAAGGACCCGACCGCCACGCAGACGAAGACGACCGCAGAATAGAACTTCCAATCGAGCAAGACGCGCCCCCTTGCAGAGGTCCTCATTTAGGGGTAAAGGGAAAAGATGAAAGGTCAAAGGTCAAAGGGGTGGATCAAGTATTGACGTGAGAATCAAGGAGAATTCCGCCATTAGCTGGCGATTTGGCCGTTCGGAAATAACTCTTCAAGACGTCAACCGCCCCTTGACCCTTTGACCTTTACCCTTTGACCTCTCATAGTACGTTCTTTACATGAGGATCACAATTTCGGTAGTTGTAGGGTGCAACCCGGCTAGCCCGCATATTGCACGAAACTTCGTAGCGAGAGCGGTGGAAGTGCGGGCTGGACACTGCCACAGCGGAGAGACAAGCTCATGAGTGACCGGAAGCCCGAAGACCGGAAAGAAGTGCAGGGGCGCGTCGCCCGTCACGGAAACACAGATACCGTCCACAACCCGGAGCCGGACTACCATCGGCCTCTTTTGGAGATCCCGCCCGAGGCGAGACAAAGAATGTTGAAGAGGCTGGCCTTCCTTTACGGGGAAGAGACCGCAATGGAATGGCTTCCGGAACTGGAACGAATCTTGAAGGTGTACTATGCCCACAAGCCGAGAAGACTCGTTGAAAGGGAGACGACCCTGGTTCCGGAGGAGCGGTTCACCGAAAAGGACACCATTCTCATCACCTACGGGGACCTCGTCCGCAAGGAGGGAGAATGCCCGCTGAAAACGCTGGTCAGGCTGTGCGATACCATGCTGTCCGGTGTCAACACGGTCCACATCCTTCCCTTCTTTCCCTCGTCCTCGGACAGGGGGTTTTCGATCATCGACTTCGAGGTCGTGGATCCGAACCTCGGATCCTGGGAGGACATCGAAGAGCTGGACACCCGTGTCCAGATGATGTTCGACGCGGTCTTCAACCATGTCTCGTCCAAGAGCCGCTACTTCCAGGAGTTCCTGAATGGAGACCCCACCTTCAAGGATCTGTTCATCTCGTATCGATCGCGTGATGAGTTGACCCCGGAGCAGCGGGAGCGAATCAGACGGCCCCGGACGAGTGACATTCTCACCGAGTTCCAGTCGATCGACGGGCCGGTGTACGCGTGGACGACCTTCTCTCCAGACCAGGTGGATCTGAACTTCAAGAACCCTGAGACACTCATACGGATCCTTGATGTCCTGCTCATGTACATACGCCGCGGAGCAGACATCCTCCGCCTGGATGCGGTCACGTACCTGTGGGCAGAGCCGGGAACCTCCTGCGCGAGCCTGGAAGAGACCCATGAGATCATCAAGCTCTTCCGGGACGCTGTCGATCTGGTCGCCCCGGGGGTGGCCCTGATCACGGAGACGAACGTCCCCCACGAGGAGAACATCTCGTACTTCGGGAACGGACACGACGAAGCACACATGGTCTACAACTTCGCCCTGCCGCCCCTGGTCCTCCACACCTTCTACACGGAGGACGCCACGGCCCTGTCCGAATGGGCAGAGGGCCTGGAGACGCCCTCGAAGACCACCCACTTCTTCAATTTCCTGGACTCACACGATGGGTTCGGGGTGATGGGCGTCAAGGACATCCTCCCGAAGGAAGCGATCGATGAGATGATCAAGAGGGCCGAAGAACACGGCGGAATGATCTCGTACCGAACCGATCGTGAGGGTGGCGAGTCGCCCTACGAGATCAACATCACCCTGTTCAGCGCCCTGAACAGGGAAGACAACGGAGAGGAGATGGATTTGCAGATCAAACGACTCCTCGCGGCACGGAATATTTCGATGGTTCTTAAGGGCGTTCCCGGGGCATACCTCCTCGGCCTGATCGGAAAACGTAACGATGTGGAGACTGCCCTTGCAACCGAATCGAAGCGGGCCATCAACCGGACGGTCCTCGATTATGAGCTCCTGGTCCGGTCATACGAAGACCCTGAGAACAAGCTCTATCGGATCAGGGAACTGGGGGGGCTGATTCTCATCAGGCAGCAGCACCGCGCCTTTCATCCGAATGGTCCCCAGCAGATCCTCAAGCTGTCCCCGAACGTCTTCACCGTCTTGAGAACCTCCCCTGAGGGGGATGAGCACATCCTGACCCTGACCAACGTGGCCAACCGGGTGAGTGACATCGAGGTTCCCCTCGATGAGGTCGGAATCCGGGACACACGCTGGTACGATCTCATCAGCGGGAGGGAATGGTCGGTGGACGGCGGAAAACTCCCGATCCGGCTCGAACCTTACAACGTTCTCTGGCTGAAGCCCGCGAGCGAGCGACACAAGGATCCGGTATCGTAAGGGCAGGGGTCAGGGATCAGGGATCAGGCAACGATCCGGGTTTCGGGGCATCTAAACAGGCATGAGGCAGTTGCAGCCAATTGGCTGTTAGGTATTAGGTCTTAGGTATTAGTCCACCCCACTCCCATCCGTTCGAGGACGAGGAGGAGGACGAGGTCGATAGAAAACCCCGTTGGCGGCAAGGGCGGGGAGCTAATACCTAATACCTAACTGCTAATACCCAAAGGAGGCTTGTCATGAAAAAGAACGGACGAATGACCGCAATCGGGATCGCGATGGCATTGGCCTGGGTGACTCTTTCCGCCCTGCCGGCGTTTTCTCACTGTGAAATCCCCTGCGGGATCTACGGCGACGAGATGCGGTTCGCCATGATGAAAGAGGACATCGCCACGATCGAGAAATCAATGAAGCAGGTCATGGAGCTTTCGAAGCAGGCGAATCCGAATCACAATCAGATCGTCCGCTGGGTGCAGAACAATGAGCACCACGCAGACAAGATTCGGGATGTGGCAACTCAATACTTCATGGCCCAGCGGGTAAAGCCTGTCCTGTCCAAGGGATCTGCCGAGCACGATGCTTATGTGAACAAGCTTACGCTCCTCCATCAGATGATCGTATACTCGATGAAGTGCAAGCAGACCACGGATCTTGCCAACGTGGAGAAGCTGAAGCACCTTCTGGATCAGTTTGCAAAGGCCTACCTCGGCAACTAGTGGGGTGTCCTGGCAATGTCGTGATGCTGCGGGCGAAGCTTGCCGGTCGGTACTGTTCGGGGTTCCCTCTCCGATTTGCTTGGGCTCCGTCTCTCCCTCCCCCTGTCACCCGGAGCGGAATGCCGCGGTCGTTTCCTGTGGACAACTTTCCGGGTCTGGTGTTATAGTCGTACCCCAGTCGCAACAGAGAATTCCGTCCCCCAGAAAGAGCCGTTCACGATGGGCCGAAAGACCTGGTTTGCCGGATGCATCCTTTCGTTCCTGATCCTTGCGAGCGTTCCATCCTTACGAGGTCAGGAGTTCGAGGCCGAAGTCATCGGGGTGGAGCGGGGCGATCTCCTCGTAATCCACCACCAGGGAAAGAAGGTCGCATTGGCCCTGTATGGCGTCAAGTGCCCTGCCCCGGACGAGCCGCATGGGAGCGAGGCGCGTCAGTTCACCTCGAGCATGGTTTATCACAAGGATGTCCGCGTTCGGGTCCAGGAGCGCGAAAACGAATCAAAGATCGCAGGGTTCGTCATGCTGCCGGACGGGACCGTACTCAACCACAGGCTCGTCCAGAACGGACTTGCCTCCTGGGACCGGGAGAGCGCCCCGAACGATATCAAGCTGCAGACCCTCGAGGACTCTGCACAGAATCTGCATCTGGGGATCTGGTCCTCCTCCGCCCTAGTGGCTGAACGAATCCCTGTCGAGGAAAAACCCAGGCCCGCCACGCCCCGGCGGTCGAAGGCGCTGCCCTGGACGGCGATTTTCTCCACGATCCTTGCCTTCCTCTTTGCATCTGCAGTGGCAGTGTTCTTCCTGCTCAAGGCCCGAGAACCCCGGGACGAGGGCCCCACAGCTCCTCCGCCTGTCCGAAAAGCGGCATCGGCCGAAGATCGGCAGTCGGACGAGCAGGCCGAGGCCATCGAATCCGGCAGAAACGCCATCCAGGATCTGCTGCGGAGCCTTTCCGAGTTCGTTTCCGACCTGATGACGAGCAACACGTCGTACGAAGGCAAGATGAAAGACCACAAGGTCTCCATCGATCAGGCAATGACTATGGCCGGGCTGGAAGAGATCAAGCGCCTGCTGGTCCACGAAATCGAGGAAATGCAAGCGTCCAGCGAGAACTACCGCAGTCAACTCGAGCACGCAAACGCGAAGATCCAGGACCAGCAGGAAATCATGGAGCGGTTCCGGATGGACGCAAAAATGGATTTCCTCACCAGAATCGCCAACCGCCGGGCCTTTGACACGCGTCTGAAAGAGGAATTCGAGCGTGCAAAGCGTTACAACAGCATCTTCAGCCTGATCATGATCGACATCGATCATTTCAAGAAGGTGAACGATGTATACGGCCATATGGCGGGTGACCAGATCCTGCGGCTCGTTGCACAAGTGCTCGAGGACCAGACCCGGTTCAACGACTTTGTCAGCCGTTACGGAGGCGAGGAGTGTGCTGTTCTGCTGCCCGAATCTACGGCCGACCAGGGGCGTTATGTGGCGGACAAGATTCGGCGGGCCGTCGAGAACACTTCCCTCGTGCATGCCAACGAGAAGATCAAGGTCACTGTCAGTGCCGGGGTAGGCGAAGTCGTAGCGGAGAGCGATACCCAGGAAACATTTATCGAGCGTGTCGATGCTGCCCTCTACCAGGCCAAGGAAAACGGACGCAACCGCGTCGAGTTGAGCCTGGGCTGACATTTCGTCTCGATTCTCCGTAGGTTACAGGAAGGAAGGCCAACGACCGAACTGCGGGGGAGCCAATGGCCAAATCGGAGATTTCGGAGTGCCTGCAGAAATGCGAGCTGTTCAGCAGGCTGAACAGGCAAGAGGTCGAAAACATCGCCAGCCTCGGGCGTCTGGAAACATACCAGGCGGGCGAAAATATACTCAACCAGGGGGACTTTGGCGAGAACCTCTACATCATCGCGGAGGGGAGGGTGGTGCTGGAAAGGTCGATCGATCTGGGCACGCGAAGAGGGAGAGCGGTGATCGGCCTTCTCGGTAAAGGAAGGGCCCTGGGGTGCTGGTCGGCTCTCCTTGGAGAACCACACACATTGATGTCGTCCGCCCGATGCAGGAAGCCCACAAAGGCAGTGGTGATCAAGGGCCAGGCCCTGAGGAAGATGATGCTCGAGGATCTTGATCTCGGCTTCAAGGTCCTGGAACGACTCTGTTTCATCCTTCGTGACAGGATCCACAGTGCCTTCGGAGCCATGGAAAACGTCTAGCAGGCCGACGAGAAACATCCATCTGCGGCGTTGCACTCATCCTTCGTCACTGCGGCGGACAAGAGTCCTGCCTCATTCCTCAGGATTTCGTGCGCCTTGCATATGAACATTTCTCGTCAGCCTGCGCGAACATTCCTTATTCGACTCTGCAACCTCGGTTGTTCGCCCCAGAGACTAATTCTCTCCTCTCTCCGCTTTTTTTGTGAAACGTTCAGGCTAATGGGCCCAGAGGCAAGTGTCGCCATGTTTCCCAGGCAGGGCTCGGGTTTTCGGGTGCTGTCCCGGGTTCCTTCGGAGATTTGTGCCGGGCGACAGGGGGAGAGAGGGACGGAGCCCAAGCAAATCGGAGAAGGAATCCGGGACAGCACCGAATGGCGTGACTCGCCTGAGACATGGCAATGCCTCTAGCAGGGCCCCTTATCGTTGGTCCATGTATTCGAGGAAGGGCCGGGCCGCC
>JAUWSZ010000230.1 GCA_030609865.1 bacterium
TAGGAGGGCCAAGTGGAGACGGCTTGGTGTCCGCCGGGACTCCTAAAGTTGATAATTTCGGCCTGACCCCCTGATTACACATTTGACAAAGAGCCGCCGGGAGCTTTTCCGCTATGCCCATTTGTCAAATGTGTAGGTTTGACCCCCAAAGAAGCCCCCAAAGAAAAAGCCCGGTGACGACACGGATTCTTGTGTCGTCACCGGGCTTTGGTTGCCTGGCTTCTCGAGGCTTCCTATTCCGGAAGCACCCTCTTACCAGCCGCTGGCCCAGAAGATCGTGAGCTCAACGCGCCGGTTCATATTCCTGCTTTCCTTCGTTGCGTTCGTGGTCAGGTAGTTCGTTGCGCCTCGGCCGACCGGCTTGAGGTTCTCCGGGGCAACGCCCTTGGCAACGAGCATATCCTTCACCATTCCCGCCCTCTTCAGGGAGAGTTTCTTGTTCAACTCTGCCGAGCCGGAGGAATCGGTGTAGGCGGATATCTCGACTCGCACGTTCGGGCGGGCCTTCAGCTTCTCGGCGATCGCGTTCAGATCGTTTATGGACGCGTCGGTCAGCTCGCTCTTGCCGAGCTTGAAGTGGAGCACGGGCAGCCCGACCGCATCCTGACCGAGGAACTTGAACTCCACCCTGCGGTTCTGCTGCCTGCCCTCGGGCGTGTCGTTCGTAGCCACGAAGTTCGTCTCCCCGTAGCCGATCGCTCTGAGCCTGTCCGGAGTGATGCCCTTCAGCACCATGTAGTTCCGAACCGACAAGGCCCGGTTCTCGGAGAGCCGCTGGTTGAACACTGCCGACCCTGTCGAATCCGTGTAGCCTCCTATCTCGATTACCGCGTCCGAGTGCTTGTTCGCGAGCGTCACCAGCCCGTCGAGGACGCCCTCAGCCTGAGTCGTCAGTTTGGCGCTTCCGAGCGCAAAGGTAAGTCCCTCTGCCCAACTCAGGGCTACCGTGTCGGGCCGGACGGGGCACCCCTTCTCATCGACCATCGTGCCGAGCGGAGTGTCCGGGCATTCATCCAGGCCGTCGCACACGCCGTCTACGTCCGCGTCGAGCGGGCAGCCATCCTTGTCAACAACACAGCCCTTGGGCGTGGTCGGGCATTTGTCCAGATGATCCGGCACGCCATCTTCGTCGAAATCCCTCCAGACGGGCGGCGGCGGGGGCGGCGGAGCCGGCTTTGCGCCTCCGAAGTGGAATGTGGGCCCGATCTGCACGACCAGATTGGCCATTGTGGGATCCGTGTTGAACAGGCCACGAATTTCTCCTCGCAGGAAAATTGTGTCGGTGAGGCCGTAATGAGCGCCGCCACCGATTTGTCCCAGGAAGCCGACAGGATCATCGAGCAGGCCCGTTGCCATGGCGCCCAGACCGGCTCCGATGAGCACGTACGGAGTGAGGCGCTTATTCTTGAGGACCGGCCCGAAGTTACGCAACGCATTCAGTGTCATGAAGAAGTTGTTCGCTTGCTGCCCGTCGTAGGGTTCCAGCCACCCCGCATCCAGGAGGTCGGGGCCGTTGAAGTGGGTGAAGCTATAATCGAAAGAAGCTTCCAGCATCCACTTCTCCGTGAGCACATAGCCCAGTCGCCCACCGAAGATCGCAGCAGAATCCAGGTCGACATCACTGTTATCGAGGTAGAAGATTCCTCCTGCCATGGGTACTGTGATGTAGAAGCCCCCCTCTCGCAGGGTTACCTCTTCAACCTCTTCAGCTTGGGCACTCAGCGGCATGCACATCAGAAAAGCCATGATCAATGACAAACCCAACAGCTTTTTGCTCATCTTCCCCTCTCCTTTTCTTCTCTTGACTCGTTCAGATATCAAATACAATTCTAGATCAATCGCTACCTTTTCGAAGCGCTATTAGAACCTTATGGTAGGAAAATTAGCCCCTTTCTAATCGTTTCTACAGTGATTTGTCAATACAATTCTTAGGTTTTTTTGAGAACGGGTCGATCCACTTATTAGGGGAGCCCTACAAAAAGCGCCCAGAACCGCCCCTTTTGGTCTTTTCGAGCAGGGGCTGAGGCATGAAACATGTGTGAGGGAGGAATTTGGCTTGAATTATCGGGCAGAAAGTTGTAGATGTAGGCAAGTCGACCCTCCCTTCAGATACCCAGGAGCAAAGAACCGGGAGAAGCAAGATGCTTGAAATGGATCTCCTGCATGAGGCTTTTCGTCAGCGAAGAGAGCGGATCGAAGAGTCCGACCGGGCAGGCGAGAGCAAGGAGAAGAGGCCCTCCCCAAAGGACCGGGTTGAGGACCCTTCTCTGATCGACGCCGTGCAAAAGGTCCTCGAGTTGATCGAAAAGACCCCGGACATTCGCAGGGATCGCGTGGAAGAGATCAAGAAGGGACTCGAGGCAGGCAGCCTCAAGTTTGACAGCAAGTTGATCGCGGATCGTCTTCTTCAAGAGAGTATCCTGAACGAATTGCTGTAACGAGAGCAAACGCGCTCTGCTCGCCCCGCCTTACCTTACCCGCTATGGAATCTCCTCATCTCTGTCAGCCTGATTCAGGAAAGTCCTGCGGTGCATGCTGCGGCCTGTACAACTACCGGGGATCGAGCCGGTCGAGCCTGGAGGTTCGGCTGAAGCGCAGGACCCAGGCCTTTCTCAAGCTCGAGCGGTACACGCCGCAAGCCCTCGAGAAGTTCTCCGATTGGGTGCGCAGCACGGAGCCTCAGGAAAAGCTGCTGGAGACCATCTACAATTGCGAGTTTCTCGGATTCCTGGATTCGGAGTGCCGGAAGGTCGGCTGCCTGCTGCATCCCTGCCGGCACGACGGGAGAGACCTTCGTGGTTGCTCCTTCTACGGTGCGGAACTCTGCGACGGCCACCTCTGCTTGAGCTACCAGAAGCTTACACGGGAAGAGAAATGGGCTGTGATCCTCAGCCTGGAGGACTGGTACCTTTATGGAATCTGCATCACGGACATCGACCTGTGCAAGAGCTTCTTCTCCCTTGCGGCCGAACGGATCGGCGCCGGGCCTTCCCTGCCCGTGATCTCCCGCCCGCCCGTTCGGAGGGCTGTGAAGGATTTTCTTTCCCTGAAGGTCTCCTGGCCGTACCGGACAGACGATGAGGGCCGTTTCGGGAAATACTGTCTGGCCGAGGATGAATACCGGGAGGCGCGTATCCCCTATGAAGACATCGGTTGCAGAAAGTCACGTTACGACGCGATCTTCCTGAGCCTGGCCTCGGACTTCTCGTCAGCTGAAGAGCTACGGGCGGCGGAACGACTGATCGAGCGAAAAATAGCCGCTTTCGCGCGGAGCTGCGAGGGAGACGTTGGCCTCAATGATGCACGAAATAATGCAAGAGGTGCGAGAAGCGAAGAGTTTGTAAAGGGTGTGTGAAATAGTCTCGACGAAATTTCTCAAGGAAATCTGCTTTTTAGCTTGACATTCTTCACCTTTCTCTTTAAATATCAAGGATCGGCCTTCGGTTTCAATATCGTAATTGACCCTTCTCATGCGGGAGGTTGTCGATCAAGTGGGAATCCCTACTGCCGTGTGCCGTGACCCGGGTTGGCGCTTCATACTCCTGTCCGTTCTCTCTGCGGTATGCGTTCACTACATGTTGTGCCCGGCAGTCGGGCTGGCACAACATGCGACTTCGGTCGGCGGGTTGGGAAAGGGCGAGCGTGACACCATGCGTGTGGATTGGCGTGTGGAGGGCCGCGAGGAACAGATCGTCGATTCCCGCATCAGTGATCAGAAGATCGGGTACGAGGAGAGAAAGATTCGACTCGAGAGGCGGGCCGAGGAACTTCTTCGTGAAGACGAGGTGACTCAACAGAGGGAGGACAGGTTCGCCAAGGAAGAGGAGGAGGTAAGGGCAGAGGCTCGCAGGCGGGAGGCGGAGGACCTCGATCGTAAGAAGCGTGCCGTGGATGTTTCGCCCGATCTCTAAGATTGAGTTTTGCAGGGGAAATGCCGATTCCAGAAGACTGTGATTTTTGACTGTGATTCTTACAAGGATTCCAAAACAGAAAAGGGGAGGGAAGAACCATGAGAGGACGAGCACTGTTTTCTCTGCTGACCGCAGTGGCCTTTGCTACGTACTCGGTCTACGGTCTGAGCTTGAGCTACGCAGCACCGAAGGCTGCCGTGGTTGAAGTGAAGCCAGGGGTCCTCACCGGTAAGATCATGGACTTGGACGAAAAGCCCATGGAAGGTAAATCCGTGAAGATCCTGGATGCCATGGGCAAGGCCAAGTACACGGCCACCACGAGCAAGGATGGAACGTACACGATTGACAACCTTGCCGCAGGTACCTATACCATGGTCCTGGCTGACATGCAGAAGGTTTCCCTCGTCGTCAAGTCGTCGAGCAACAACACCGTGGTGAACGCCATGATTCCCACGACGACAGAGCCGTACACCGCCGGGTCGGTGGGTGGCCTGAGCGCTCCGCTGATCGTGGCCATCGCGGGTGGCGTGCTCCTGATCGGTTTTGGGATCTACAAGATCGTGGACCACGATTCGGACATCCGTTATCTGAGCGAAGATTAGGCGTGTGATCCCAGGGTTGACCTGAATGGATCTGTATTCCGGAGAGGAACGCGAAGAAACCAGGCCTGACCGAAGGGTCAGAGGGCGGCTGGCCGGAGGGGTGGAGGAGCCCCACCTGAAGGACTACCTTCGTGTGCTGTTCATGCGGAGGTGGGTGGTCGTCGGCGTTTCTCTGCTGGTGATCTTTGTCACCGCCCTGACCGTTTTCATCCTGACACCGGTCTATCGGGCCGACTCCCTTCTGCTGATCGAGCCCACCAAGATCAAGCTCACCAACTTTCAGGATGTCTACGATCCCACCCTGTCCCAGTTTGCCGGCAGTGAGCTCGCACGCCGGGAGTTCATGGAGACCCAGTTCAACCTCCTCACGTGCCGGCCCCTGATGGAGAGGGTTTTTGCCCGGTTCAACTTCGGTGAGACCGACGCGTACCGGGACGCCAAGGATCCGATCCCTTCGTTCACAAAGAGATTCCACGTAAGCCCGGTCAGAAGGACGCGTCTGGTTGAGGTCTCCTTCGAGTGGACAGACCCGAAGCTTACCGCAGAGGTCGCGAACTATCTGGTGGCCGCCTACATTCAAGAATACCGCGAGCGGCGGCTCGGCGTAACCGGAGGCGGCCTTGCGGCCCTGAAGAGGAAGGCGGAGGAACTCCGCCCGAGGGTCGCCGCGAGGGCGGAGGCGTTGCAGGCGTTCCGGATCGAACACGGCACGGTCTCGTTGGAGCAGTCCCAGAACATCGTCGTGGAACGCTTGAAGGACCTGAACCGGGAACTGACCGAGGTGCAGAACAAGCGGATCGAGCTGCAGAGTCGCATTCAGTCGATCGGACACGCGCTGGAGAGCAGGACGGCGCTGGAGGATCTTCCCGAGGTGGTGGACAGCCCCA
>JAUWSZ010000065.1 GCA_030609865.1 bacterium
ACGGTTCGGCATACAGCAAGGTTGCCCTGGAGTACGGGATCTATCTCGCGGAGAGGTTCGGTGCCCAGATCACCGGACTGCACGTGGTGGACGACCGCGACCTCGAGGGGCCTCTGCTCAGCGACATCGTGGGGTCCCTCGGCTTCACGCCCTATCAGAACTACCTTCCCAAGTTCCGGAAGATCCTCGAAGACCGCGGCGATCTGATTCTCGAGGTGTTCTGCAGCTCTTGTCAGGAGCGGTCCATCCGGCCAAAAGTGAAGAGGGTGTCCGGCACGGTGCCCGGCGAGATTGCGGAGGAAGCGAAAAAAGTCGATCTCGTCATCATCGCGCAGCGGGGCGAACACGAACGGTGGTCGAGCGGGCTGCTGGGGTCGACCACCGAGTCCGTCGTCAGGAGGTCGCCCAAGCCTGTTCTCGTCACGCCGGCCTCGTTCAGGGAATTCACAAACGTCCTCGTGGCTTACGACGGCAGCATCGAATCCAACCAGGCTCTAAAAACGACCTGCGAACTCTTTGCTTACAGTGACTCACGGCTGAACGCCATCGTCGTCACCCGAGACAGGAAACGATGCGAGGCTCTCACCCAAGAGATCGAAGCCTTCGTAAGCCCGTACCAGACGGACGTCGAGATCGAGTGCCTCGAGGGAGAGCCGGCCAAGGAGATCCTGCGCTACGCGGAAGACAAGCGGATCGACCTGATCGTCATGGGCGCCTTCGGCCACAGCCGGATCCACGATCTGATTCTGGGAGGGACAACTGCCTACATCATCCGAAACACGACCCTGCCGGTGCTCCTGAACCGCTAGGGCTTCAAGACCGCTGCCAGTTCAAAGAAGAGATCCTGGTCCCGGATGACGCCCACGGCCTTCTCCTGTTCCACGACGAGCAAGCTGTACACATCGAGTTGGATCATCCTGTTTGCTGCCTCCATCAGGTTCGCGTTTGCCCGAACCGTGGGGGGTGAGCCTGACATGAGATCACCAACATGCTTCTTCAACATATCCCGAGCCATGATGGTGAACATACCGGTGTGGCTCGGCGGCTCCAAATGGATCGAATCCGCCATCGAAGGCCGATTCCTGAGCAATTTCATATAGGGGGGCTGAAGCCCCTCCAGGAGATCCGTGAACTTGAGAATACCGATGACATTGTCCTGCTTGTCGAGGACAAGAACATCGCGCTGTCCTGTCTCCTTCACGGTCGTGGTTCCCACGGCCTTCTCGAAGGACTGCAGGATCAATTCAATTGCATTCTCCACCGTGCTTTCTTCTCGAACCGTGCTGTAGGAAGAAAGGGGGACCATCACATCCCTCACCCCACGCTCTCCCTCGGAAACCCCTTGCTCCCGTGCGAAGGCCTCCCGAATCTTGAGAGCAAGCAGTTCTATGTCGCAGGGCTTGGTCAAATAGTCAAATACGCCGTCCCGCAGGCCCATCAGGGCGGAATCCGGGGTTCCGTGTCCGGTGAGCATGATGACCTGGGCCCGGGACTTCAACTTCCTGATTTCCCGCAGGGCCTCGTGGCCGTCCATGCCCGGCATCTTGATGTCGAGGACAACCACATCAACGTCCTGTTTTCTGATTTCCTCGAGTGCCTCGATTCCACTGCCCACTGCTGTAACCGAGAACCCACGCCTCGCAAGGATCGCCGCAGTGGTCTCGCGGAAACGATCCTCGTCATCAACGATCAGAACCCGTATCTTTCCCTTTGTCTCCATAGTCCCTGTCCCTCATCAGATGCCCGGTAAGCCGCTGAAACCACGAAACATCCAATACGATCCGATCACCAGTAGAAGTACAACATTGGCAATGATCCACATCGGAATCCCCACACGTAGGTAATCCTTCGGCTCCAGGTAACCGCTGGCGTAAACGATCGCATTGGGCGGGGTTCCGATGACCAGGCAATAGGCAAAGCTGGAGGCCGCTGCTGTAGCCATGGTCATGAAAGGCAACATGACCGTACCGGGGTGAACGATTCCTACCATATTGAGCGTGATCGGGCCGACAGAGGCAGCGGCCGGACCATCCGCCATGATCTGTGTAAGCCCTCCCGTAAGCACACTGGCCAGCCCGATCAAGGCCAGGCCCGAGTCCAGGCCGAAACGGGCCAGAGCATCCACCGCGGTGCGGGCCAGGAAATAGGCGGCACCGGATTCGTCGAGCACCTTGCCGAAGATGATCGCGCCGGCATAGAGCCAGACCACGCCCCAATCCACACGTTCCTGATAATCCCGCCAGTTGACGACTCCAGCCAGTATGTACGCCACGGCACCCGCCACGGCGACCACGCCGATCCCAAGCCGCACCGGGTAGATGCCCAAGTTGTAAAAGCTCTTTTCGGTGAACCAGAACCAGACCATGATCACGAAGATGACCACCGCCAGGATCTGATCCCGGTTCCACTTGCCCATCCGTTCGATATCTTCCTTCAGGTAGACCATGGCCGGGGAAAGATCCCGTGTGACCGGACGAAACCTCCTCTGGATGACGAACCATGTCAGGGGCATCATGACGATCACAAAGGGCATGGCATAGGTGACCCACGTGAAGTAGCCGATATCCATGCCGAACATATCCTCCAAATAGGTCATCATAATCACATTCCGGGCCCCGCCGCTTGGCGAACCGAAGCCGCCGATGTTGCAGGCCATCGCCACGGTGATCATGAGCATCTTGCCGAGTTCCATGTCCAGCGGTCCGTCTCCTGATTGACTGCC
The DNA here is from genome assembly GCA_030609865.1 of bacterium. Next base: position 2,723 of record JAUWSZ010000065.1, read on the forward strand.
GCGGTGGAGGATGATGGCGATGGGGAGAAAGATGGCGGCCAGGGCGTGGTCCGATATGAACGAGGCAGACGGGGCGATGACAACAATCATCACAAGCGTGATCGCCGCAACACTCGGCTTTGCCAGTTTATTGAAGAGCAGCAGACAGATGCGCTTGTCCACACCCGTCTTCACAAAGGCTGCCGCAAACATCAGGCTGCCCATGATGAACCAGCATGCGTCGCTCCAGTAAAGCGACGCGATTTCCTGACGCGATACGACACCCGTAAAGGTCAGCAGCAGTCCGATGCAGAAGGCAACGGCGGGCAGGGGTATGCAGCCTGTCAAGAAACAACCCACCGTGAAGACCATCATGCCCAGGGACACCTGCAGCTTCCAAACCCCCTTGTCAGCGACCTTCCGGTCCGCCTCGGGCAGATCTTCATATTTCAGCTGATCGTACCTCTGGCCGGCGGCTGCGACGATCGCCGACTTGTACGCTTCGGCATCCATCCCCTGTACGAATTCCCGCGCCCGCGCCAGGTTCACCTTGTCGACCGGAATCCCGTTCTTCTTGCACCATTTCACATCCCGTTTCAGGAACCTGTCCCGGGTCATCGCCCCGTTGCGCATCGACTGTTCCATGATCTGGCAGGTCAACATCTCCCACTGCTCCAGATCAGACGCGGGCTTGTAAAACAGCTCACGAGACAGGTGGTCAATCACAACGCGAGGCCCTATGCTATACTCGGTGCCCACATCGAGCATGCCCTTCGTGGGAGGCATGAGGAGCAAGGCAAACAAGATCAGAACAGGAAAGATGAATATTTTCCAATCGATGTACTTGTCGTAACCAACCGCCTTCTCTTTCTCCGCAGTCATGGCTCTGTCTCTCTTCGCCGTGTCACTTTTCACGAATCTTCAGTGTTGTCGTTGAAAACCGCCATCGGATGACTGATGATCTCGTCCACTTTCACGCCGCGAATCTTCTCCTCATGGGCCATCTTCTTGTCGTAGGCCTCTTCAATCTTCTCGAGCAGATCCGGTATATCGTACGGCTTCATCACGTAGTCGAAGGCTCCCAGTTTCAGCCCGTCCACCGCAGACTCGACAGAGGCGTGCCCGGTGAGCATGATGACTTCTACCAACGGGTGTTCCTGTTTGAGTCGTCTCAGCACCTCCACCCCATCCATTCCGGGCATCTTCACATCCAGGACAACCACGTCGATGCGGTGCTCCCTCAAGACTTTGAGAGCGTCAGGCCCGTTGGTGGCAATCTGGACGTTCTCCATACCCCGTCTCCCCAAAAGGATCTTGGTCGTCGTTAGAAATCTCTCCTCGTCATCCACGATAAGTAGCCTTGCATTGCTCATTGTCCCCGCCCTCCATGGGTTCCTGTAACCAACGGATTCTGCCAGAGCCTACGTTGTCGTCGGCAAAGGGAGGCGCACTGTAAACACCGTGCCCACATTCTCTTCGCTGTTGACCAGGATCTGCCCTCCCAGACGTTCCACGATTCCATAGATTGTGCTGAGGCCCAGCCCGGTACCCTGACCTACCGGTTTTGTCGTAAAAAACGGGAGAAAGATCTTCTCGACGACCTTCGGGTCAATCCCGCATCCATTGTCCGCAACGGAAATCTTCACCGAATCGTCTTCGCGTTTTGAGGTTATCCGAATCTCGCCGTTCTCCTTCTTCTTGAGCGCATACAGGGCATTGTTCAGCAAGTTGAGCATGACCTGTTGGAGCTGAGACGGATCACTGGAGAACTCCGGGAGTTCCGGGTCGGACTCGTAACAGATGCGCACATTCTCCAGCTTGGCCTTCTGCTCGACCATACGGATCACTTCCGGGATGAATGACGCAAGATCGATCGTCTTCGAGACAGCGTCACTCTTGCGGGCAAAACTCAGCAATCCTTGCGTGATCTGCTTGCATCGATCAATCTGGATTGCGATCTGGTTGACGGAGTCAAGAACCATGCCGATGTTGGCTTTGTCCACGGCTTCACCGGTTTTGACCTCGTTCAGGATATCGGTCATCAACGTCTGTTCCGCCTTCATGACTTGCAAAGGGTTGTTGATCTCATGGGCTATTCCGACGCTCATCTCGCCCAATTCGGCAAACTTCCCCGCCATGATCAACTGGCTGCCCAACTGGCGTTTTTCCCTGTCGGACAAAACCAGTTGCCTCGCCTGACTCGAGGCAAGCACGAAGGCCATCAACACGACGACCCCTCCTCCGGCCAGGATGATGGCGATCCCGATCACCCAGACACGGTACAGGGGCGCATAGGCCTCACGCGCCTCCTGCCGAACCACCAAGAGCCAGCCGGTAGGATCAAGCCTTCCGGTCGCGTTGACATATCGGGACCCCGTACTGTCGTCCGCAACGAAGGAAACGATACTGTTATCATCACTCTCGTAAAGATTGTGATCCGGATCGGCTTCCATGAGAGCCCCTCCAGAGCGACGGCGCGTCTGAAACATGCCCGACGCGTTGATGAGGTATGCTTCGCCCGTCCTTCCTACACGGAGGCTCTCAACGAGATCGTTGAAGAATTGGGTGTCGATCGTGGCGCGCACGTACCAGGTGGAGTGTTTGTCCTCTCTTTTGACGGCGATGACAAAATGAGGGAACTTCCTATAACCAAGGAACACATCGGAAATGTACACCCCTTTCTCCTGCACGGCACGGAACCATTCTGCGTGAGCATAGTTTTTCCCCTCGAGGTCGTAGGAACCGACATAGGCAACGTGGTTGCCCTGCTCGTCGAAGACGCCCAGATCGAAGAAGGCCCGCGAGCTGCTCTGTAGGTCACGAAGAACTTGGGAGAGCAATCCTTCCCCCTGGAGTTCATCCAACCAATAGGAAGCAGCTGCGAAATTCAGATTCGCCACCCTCTCTTCCAGGAACTGCTCGATCAGACGACGGTGACCCTCCGCGATACGGACGAGTTCGGAGGCCACCCGGCTCTGGAGATTCGTGCCGAAGTAATACACCACCGTGCCGAAGACGACCGTCACGATGATGAAAGGCAACAGGAGCACCCGAACCAGGATCATTCGGCGGATACCCTTGAACCTTTGCCTGTCCCGGTCCTTTTCTTCAGGTTGCACCTTGCTCCATCTCCTTGAGCCGACGTAGGATAGCAAGAGGCGAGTCGCCCGGTGCTTTTTTAAGCAGCTCGTCCATCCGGGCCTCCTGCATCTGCATCTTGTTCATGACCCTTTTCTTGTAGGCGTCCTTGAGTACCTCGAGGAGATGTTCCAGTTCGCACGGCTTTTGCAGGTAGGAGTAGGCCCCGCTCCTCGTGCACTCCACGGCCGAATCAACCGACCCATGACCCGTGAGGATCACAACCTCCATCCAGTCGTGCTCCCTTTTGAGTGCCTCTAGCGTTTCCTCTCCGCTGATCCCGGGCATCTTCAGGTCGACGAGGGCAATATCGACGGGTTGCTTCCGCGCCTCCTCGATCGCCTTGTCGCCCCGGTTCACACAGATCACGTGAAAGTCCCTTACTTCGAGTCGCTTCTTCATCGACTCCAGAAAGGGCTCCTCATCGTCCACGATCAAGAGGTTGATTTGGTTCTTTTCCATATTAATTTCTCCTCTTATGGGAAGTTAGAACCCGATCCAGCGCCAGTACCCCAAAATCACCCAGATCCAGAGAACGGCGAGACTCAGGACCAACACCGCACTGCCGTGCACCAGGAAGTCCCTGAGTGTCACCAACTGTTCCCCTGTATCCGGATCCTTGGCCATGCTGTACGCAATCGCATTGTTGGGCGTCCCGATGATGAACATGTGGGCAAACGACGAAGCGAATGCCGTGGCCAATCCGATCATCAACGGAGGTGTCCCGGACAGGGTGGCCATCGGAATCGTGATCGGGCCGAGGGCAGCCACCGTGGCCCCGTCGCTCATGAAGTTCGTGAGAATGCCCGTGAAAAGGCTCGAAGAGATGGCCAACCCCTCCCCACTCTTGAAGTAGTCAGGAAGGATGCTCATAAAACCGTCCGCTACCCAAAGAGCCGCACCCGTGGTCGCCAGCCCCGTCCCCATGGCGCAGGCACTGGCGTAGAGAGCCACCACATCCCAGTGGATCGCATTCACATCCCGCCAACGCAGGACACCAAGCACGTTGAGGAGGACGAGACACAGAATCACCGGGCCCCCCATCCCAAACCGGCTGCTCATGGTCGTCCACAAGAGGATCAGCAGGACAAGCACCCCGGCGGTGCGGTATTCATCCGGGGTCATCTTCCCGATCTTTTCCGATTCCCTACGGACAAGGGCAGCCACGTTGATATCTTTGACCTTTACCCTCCTGTAAAACACAAGATAGAAATACGTCGCAATCACCAGGGCCATTACGGGAACAAACGGAAGCCCGTACTTGACCCACTCACCGAACGTCGGTGCGAGACCGTAGTCGGAGAGGATGCCGATCATCACCGCGTTCCGGCCACCCGCCGCGGGTGAACCCGGGCCCCCTATGTTCGCGGAGAAGCATACCAGGAGCATCATCATCACGGCCAGTGCCCGGTCCTGTCTCAGCCCGGCCACACGCATCGCACCACCGTAGACCAACAGCAGAACCGGCACAAGGAATGCAACCAGGGCATGTTCGGACAAAAAAGATGCGGACACGGCCAGCAGTGGGCAAAAGATGAAAATCATACGGCGTAAGGACGTGCTCGTGCCCAGCAGAAGCATCCCGATTCTTCGATCCAGCCCTGTCTTGGTAATCGCCGTAGAGATTGCCAGGACGCCGAAGATGAAGATTACCGCATCCTTTGCATAAGCCTTTGCGACCTGGTTGGGTGGTAGGACCCCGAAAAAGTACATCAACACGCCGACCAGAAGGGCCGTTACCCCCACCGGGATCGCGCCCGTTGCCCAGAACAGGGCCGCCACCACCAAGACACCGATCATCACCTTGGCCCGGAAGGTCGTTTGCTGGGGATTGGCCGGCACCTTGGCAACGGTTCCGTCGGATTTCTTGACCGTACGGTAAAGCTTTGCCTTCTGACTGTAGTAGTCCGCAATCGACTGGCCGGGCTTCATCTTCAGATAGTCCGAGTACCCGGTAATCATCTCACCGAGCTGCCCGGTCTTTACCGTTGTCAGAAGCGTTGTCATCCGGTCGGACGTGGGCATGAGCACGATCGATGCAAAGAGTAGAATCCCGAGAAGGATGAACCCGGGCCGCGCGTTGTGAGAGCCGGTCAGCCACTTCCAAAGAGATGTTCTCTGGACCTCCGGGATCTCGTGGCGGGCCATGGCATAGACCCGTTCCTGGCGGGCCGCTTCGATGTAGTCGATGAGTTCGTCAACAGGACACGGCTTCTCCAGGTAGTGAAATACATCGTGCTTTCCGGTCTCGCGCGCCGCCTCGATGCTGCCGTAGCCGGTCAACATGATCACCTGCACCTCGGGCCGTATCTTCTTGATTTCCTTTAGTGTCTGGATGCCGTCGCTCCTGGGCATCTTCTGGTCGAGAACCACGACTTCGGGCAATTGGTGGCGCACGACCTTGAGTGCGTCTTCCCCGTTGTCCACATCGAAAACCTCGTATCCTCGCACTGCCAACTGCTTCTTCAACGCGGTCCGGAAGGAGTCTTCGTCGTCGACGAGCAAGACCCTTGGCATTGAATCGTTATTCTTTGCGCCCTTGTTCTCCTGCATCAACGTTTTCCTCCGCACGCCCCATTGGAAGCACCACAGTAAATGAGCTGCCTGCGCCGGCCAGGCTTTGCACCTCTATGCGACCTCCCAAGGCCTCCACGATGCTCAAACTCACACTCAGCCCGAGTCCGGTCCCCTTCCCCACTTCTTTGGTCGTATGAAAGGGGAA
>JAUWSZ010000167.1 GCA_030609865.1 bacterium
AGGGGAGAGGTGCACGGTTTGGCCCTCCTCTTCGTCTGGCTCCGGTATTCGGCGATCAGGCAGCTCGACTGGCAGCGCAACTACAACACGAAACCGAGAGAGCTTGCCCACGCCCTGGACCGCCTCACGCAGAAGCTCGCCGAGACTTATGCGCACGAGCCTGCCGGGCGTGGCCTCGTCCGGTTGATGTTCACGAGCGTGGGACGCGGGGGAGAGGGCCAGAGGATCCGGGACGAGGTCCTCGAGATTATGCACCGCCATCACGTAAAGGAGGTCTCCGGGCACTTCCTCGAGGAGTGGCACCAGAAGCTGCACAACAACACGACACCGGATGACATCGTGATCTGCGAGGGCTACATCGCGTTCTTGAAGAGCCACGGAGATCTCGATCTCTTCTACAGGACGCTCCGGGAAGGGGGTGTCACCCGGGAGCGGCTCGAGAGCTATGAGCGCCCGATCCGAAGCGCCCCTGATCTCGTGCCCCACATCCGGGATGGGTTGATACACGACTTCGAGCACTTCCTGGGCACGCTCAAGGCCGTACACAGCGGCGGCGACCTCGAGACGGCGGTGAACGCATCCAGGGGGCTCCTGGACGGGGCGTTCGACGACCTGCTCCTCTTCGTCCTCCGGCGCCGGGAGGATGAGGGCCTCCCAGCGGCACGCCTGGCGGAGAAGATCTTCGAGGCGCGCGGCCGGATCAAGGAGGCCCTGGACAGGGGGCAGGGAGTGCGTGAGCTTCTGTTCCTCGACCTGGCCCTGGAATCGACCCTGCGCGTAAAGGTGGAGCAAAGCCTCGACCGATCCACCGGGGTGGAGGACCGTGTCGATCAGATCCGGTGGACCCTCGAGAACTTTGCGCTCACCCACGAGAATCGTGAGATCGGGTTGTGCCTCAATCACTGGAGGGTGCTCGCTCGGGAAACCGGGCCCGGAAAGGACTGGGCCCTCGAAGCAGGGGCCCTGGTCGAGCGGTTGACCCGCGGGCTCGCCGACTTTGGGGAACGGTTCCGTGATCTCCTCCAGCCAAAGGCCGAGCTTCTCGGCCAGGCCTTCGGCGCCGATGCTTGGGCCATAGAGATTTTCAGCGAAGAGGTCGTGCGCGGAACGCTGGCATCGGTTCTGTCGACCCTGCTCTACCATCTTCAACCCCGGTTGCGCAGGGCCGCCGATCTCGGCGACTGGCAGGTCATCAGCCCAGGCCGGGGAGGTGGGAGGCTCGAGGTTGTTGCCGCCCTCGAGTCCGTCCAGGGGAAGCGCTTTGACCTGCCCGTGGTGATCCTTGCGGACCGGCTCTCGGGCTACGAGGAGATCCCTGAAGGGGTTCGAGCGATCCTGACGCCCGACGGTGTCGATGCGCTCTCCCATCTCGCAATCCGGGCCAGGAACGGGCGGATCCTTTTTGCCACATGCTACAACCCGGAGAGGATCGACGGGATTCGGTCCCTTGAAGGGGAAAGTATCCGTCTGACCGTGAGCGGCTCAGGGGAGGTGAAGGTCGAGCAAGGGGAGGGCGGACCGGCACGCGAGCCGACATCGCGCCTCCCTGTTGCGCCTGCAAAGGCCTTCGAACCTTCCTTCAGGGAATACGCGCTGCCCCTCGAGAGGTTCGAAGAGGGAGGCGTGGGCCAGAAATCCCTGAACCTGAGACGCCTTGCCGATCAGGTGCCCCCCTGGATCTCTGTACCGCGGTCCGTGGCCGTACCGTTCGGCGTCTTCGAGAGGGTTCGTAAGGCCGGACCCAACCAGGAACTGGCCCGCCGTTACGACCTGCTGGTCGAGCGTGTGGAAGCCGGTCCGAACGATGCACTCGAAGATCTCAAGCGGGTGGTCCTGTCCCTGGAGGCACCTCAGGGGTTGATGGAGGCCTTGTTGGAGGTCATGGAAAAGGCCGGGCTGCCGCAGTCGGAAGATCGTGAGGAGGCGTGGACCTGCATCAAGCGGGTATGGGCGTCCACATGGAACGAGAGGGCCTTTCTGAGCCGCAGGGCTCGGGGCATGGACCATGGGCACCTCCGGATGGCCGTCCTGGTTCAGGAGGTCGTGGAGGCGGAATACGGCTTCGTGATCCATACGGCCAACCCGCTCTCGGAGAACCGGGAAGAGCTTTACGCCGAGGTGGTGCTGGGCCTCGGAGAGACACTGGTCAGCAACCACCCTGGAAGCGCGCTTCGCTTCGCGTGCCCGAAGAAGGAGCTCGATCCGCAGATCCTGGCCTACCCGAGCAAGAGCGTCGGGCTTTACGGGACAGGGCTGATCTTCCGTTCCGACTCGAGCGGGGAAGACCTCGCGGGTTACGCGGGAGCAGGCCTGTACGACAGCTTCCTGTTGAAGCCCCCGGATGCAGTGCGGCTGGACTATGCAGAGGAACCGATCGTGCGGGACAGGGCCTTCCTGAAGGAATTCGCTGTCCACTTGACCCGAGTCGGCATGACGATCGAGAATCTGTTCGGTGCCCCCCAAGACATCGAGGGGGCCCATGCAAGGGGGCGCACCCACGTGGTTCAGACCCGTCCCCAGGTGGGGTTCGATGATGCGTGAGAAGAGAGTTCGAATCGGCAACCAGACCGCCCCGTCGGCGAAGAGGCGCACGGAGCCTTTCGAGTATGCGGTCGAGAACGGCTTCGACGCCTTTGAGTGGTTCCTGGCCCCGCACGGGATGGGCGATGGCTGGGAGGAGGCCGACCTCGCCCCGGAAGAACGTCGGGAGATCGGCCGGACAGCCGTGGAGAATGACATAAAGCTTTCCGTCCATGTGCCCTGGTGGCTCGATCCGTTTGAGCCTGAAGGCTACGAACACCTGACGAAGAGCCTGGAATTCGCGATGGACATGGGGGCGGCCAATCTCAACATGCATCTGGCCCCCGAACGCGGGATCGAGGCGTTTGAGAGAACCCTGAGCCCCTTCCTCCGTCGCCTGGCAGACCTTCCCATTCAACTGTCGATCGAAAACATCCCGTCTGCAGGGCCCGACGACTTCAACGAGCTGTTTACCAGGCTTGCGGACGCGGGGATAGAGGTCGGAGGGCTCGTGGGCATGTGCCTCGACCTGGGCCATGCCAACCTGTACCCTCTCACGTGCAACGACTACCTCGGGTTCATCGACAGGCTGGGCCCGCACGTTCCGATCGTGCACCTGCACCTGCACGAGAACTACGGGGACGACGACACCCACATCCCGCTGTTCTCGGGTCCATCCGAGAGGGACCCTTCGGGCATCGAAGGCTTTGTCGATCGAATGAAGAGACGGGGATTCTCGGGCTGTGGTATCTTTGAGGTGTGGCCCGATCCCCCTTCCTTGCTCAATCAGGCCCGTGACCGGCTCCTCCGCATGTTCAACTCCAACAAGGACTCTTAGAGGGGCGTTGTGAGGATTGCCTTGTTGTCTTGGGACACCCTGTACTTGATCCCGGTCGGCGGGGTGGGGGTCCACGTGACCGAGTTGGCGGCCGCCCTGGAGAGGAAGGGCCACGAGGTGCACGTCTACACCCGGATGGGCTTTGGACAGAGCCCGTACGACCGTATCGAAGGGGTGCACTATCACCGCTGTCCCTTCGACCTGAGTGCTGACTTCATCGAAGAGATCGACAACATGTGCAGGTCCTTCGTGGATCACGTCTATGAGACCGAGGATTTTGTGGGCCCCTTTGACGTGGTTCACGCCCACGACTGGCTTGCCTCGAACGCCATGATCTGGGTCAAGGAGGGACGGGGCCGGAAGGGGATCCTCACGATCCACTCGACCGAGTACGGACGGTGCGGCAACCTGTTCTGCAGCGGACGGTCCGAGGCGGTGCGAGAGGGGGAACGGAAAGGGACCTACTGTGCAGACCGCGTGATCGCCGTGTCTCGTGCCCTCAAGGAAGAGGTCATGTGGATGTACGAGGTCCCTGACTGGAAGATCTCCGTGGTCTACAACGGCGTCGACCCGCATCATTTCGACGGCTGGATCAACCCCGGCCAGGTCAGGGGCGGCTACGAGATCGGGCCCATGGCCCCGATGGTCCTGTTCGTGGGCCGCATGGTCGAGCAAAAGGGCCCGGACCTTCTGGTCGAGGCCATCCCATCCATCCTCAAATTCTACCCGGAGACGAGATTCGTCCTTGCAGGGGACGGTGAAATGCGCCAGGCCGTGGAGCATCGCGCCCATGAACTCGGCGTGTGGCACACAACCCGCTTCGTCGGGTTCAAGAGGGGCTGGGATCTCGTCGACCTCTACAGGGCCTGTGATGTGGTCTGCGTGCCGAGCCGGAACGAGCCGTTTGGGATCGTCGTGCTCGAGGCCTGGAGCGCCGGCAAGCCTGTTGTGGTCTCGAACCACGGGGGACCGAACGAGTACGTGTGGCACGAAGTGAACGGCCTGAAGGTCTACCCGAACCCGGATTCAATCGCCTGGGGTCTGGGCACCCTGTTCACGGATTTTGAAAGGGCGAGGTGGATGGGCCGGAACGGAAGGATCGCCGTGGAGGAGGCCTTCAACTGGGAGACCGTAGCGGATCAGGTCCTTTCTGTCTACGATCGTTGACAGCCGAGTTGCGACTTGCGCATAGTATCATCATCGTCATAACCGACCCGGATCGTACGCCACGAACACACTCCTAGAGAAAACGGAAGAAGATGAGCCAGGAGGATGATAGACGGCTGCAACGGCTGACCGGACACGCTCCGATCGGGGCCAGCGGAAGGACCGGTCGAACCGGCCCCGGAGAGAAGGTCGCCAAGCCTCCCGCGCCTAGGCTCAACGGCACGCTTCCCGCGGCCTATGGAGAAACGAGAGTCGTTCTGCTTCCGGTCGACCCTTATCTTGTCCACGTCTACTGGGAAGTCTCCGGCAGCGGGATGGGGTTTGTGAAGGCCCTGGTCGAGGAGGGGTCCCTGCGGCCCCAGGTCGTCCTGCGGTTCCACGACGTCACCGCCCTGCCCGTTGGGGGCCTCCGCGCGGCGGGCAGCTTTGACGTGGAGATCGACATCGAGTCGCGGAACTGGTACGTGCACCTTCTCGGCCCGGAGAGATCTTACGTTGTTGACCTCGGGTTCCGGGGACGAGACGGGCGCTTCCAGCGAATCGCAAGGTCGAACCGGGCGGAAACGCCTCGTGCCTGGCCCTGTGCGGAGGCCGAACAGCAACGCATGCGAGTCGTGGAGGTCGATGGAGTCGTCCATGCGGATCCTGACGAGGAGGCCGCGGTCGTCCACGATTCCGGGGCGGTGTCGGAGGTGTCGGGGCGCCACCCTCGGATCGAGATCCCGCAGGAGGGCCGTCGTGCAGTCATCGGAGTGGTCGGTGCGCCCGTGGTGACCGTCGAGGCGAACAGGATCCGTGAGACCAGGCCCGTCCATCGACCGGCCGAATCCCCCGGGGAACAGGACTTCCGGGCAACCCGGACAGCGAGTAGCGCCGAAATGACTGAACGAATCCGCCCGATCGGGGCGCGGGACAGAAGACCGTCTCCCCTGCCAAACCCGCGCCCGGTCGACGTGAGTGAGGACCTCAGGGTGAAGATGGAAGCGGTCTACGAGCGCAAGCAAAGATTCCCACCGGGAGAGCAAGGGGCCGCCGGCGAAAGGCCTCCCAAAGGGGAGCAGGGACCGGCGGGGATGGGCCTTTCCCTTCTAAGCGAGCGCCTGTTCGTTTCCGGCCTTTCTTCGAGCCGGATCGCCGCGGCCGACAAAAAGGACGATCAAGATGATGGATGAAGGGGCATCTGCAAAGGGCTACCTGGCCATCGTCCTGCATGCACACCTCCCCTATGTGAGGCACCCCGAATACGAGGACTCCCTCGAAGAGAACTGGCTCTATGAGGCCATTACGGACACCTACATCCCGATTCTGATGGTTCTTGATGATCTGGTGCGGGACGGGGTGGATTTTCGCTTGACCCTGTCTCTCACCCCCACGCTTTCCTCGATGCTTCTCGATCCTCTCCTCCAGTGCCGGTACGAGAGGAGGCTCAGGAATCTTCTCGACCTCGCCGGCAAGGAGATCGCGCGAACGCAGGCAGAGCCGGCATTGAACAGGCTGGCCCGCATGTACCACGAGCGGCTCGAGCGGATAAGCGACGCCTACCTTCACCATTACGGGAAAGATCTGGTCCGGGCCTTCGGCAATCTTCAGGCCCTGGGCAAGGTGGAGATCATCGCCAGCGCGGCCACCCACGGGTATCTGCCGATCCTCTCGGTCAATCCCGCGGC
>JAUWSZ010000171.1 GCA_030609865.1 bacterium
ACCGTACTGGATCGCATTGCCCGGTAGGGGAGGCGAAAGGGCAAAGGGAAATGGTCAAAGGTGAAAGGGAAAAGGGCAACGGGCAAAGGTCAAAGGGCAAAGGTCAAAGGTCAAAGGTCAAAGGTGAAAGGGAAAAGGGATCAGGGGTCGGGGGTCAGGCCCAGTCCCCGAACCCCAAGAACTCATAGTTGCAGGACTGTGCACAAGGTGAAAGGTGAAAGTGACGAAGGAGGAATGGATGTTGCGTACGCTGGTCATGGGCTACGGAAACTTGGACCGTACCGACGATGGAGTGGCTTTTTACGTGGTTAACGACCTGAGACGGCGCTTGGGGCAGCCGCCACTGTCCCCGGACGAGACCGGATTGGACCAACTCGGTGCGGAACCCGATTCCGTATTCCTCAGGCAGTTGCTGCCGGAATGGATGGAGACCTCTGCCGGCTATGACCAGCTGATTTTTGTCGATGCCCATGTGCATGAGGACACCGAAGAGCTTAGCTGTGTTCCTGTGCAGCCCGAATACGTTTTGTCACCGTTCACCCACCACATGACCCCCGCTACGTTTCTCGCCCTGACCAAGGCACTCTACGATCGGGAGCCAACAGGGCAACTCCTTTCGATTCGTGGCCATGATTTCAATTTCCACCGGGGCCTTTCCTCTGCTGCGGACAGACAAGTGCAATCAGCGGTGGAGATCATACTGAGCCTGGTTGAGGGGGGAACCCTGACGTCGAGAACGGGAACAAAGGCTTCCTGAGAATGCAGGATCGAATCGGAGCGGGTGGTTGCGGGGCTGGATGAAAAAGGTAAGAAGGGCAGAAGGGGTGTGGAGAAGGGGGATGGAGGGAGTTGGAATTGAGAGAATCCGGCTCGCGTCAAAGGATCGCGAAGCATATCGAATTGAGCGGCATCGTGCAGGGCGTCGGCTTCCGTCCTTTCGTCCGCAACCTGGCCGTGGAGCATCACCTGGTTGGTTGGGTGCGAAATACATCGGCAGGCGTGGAAATCGAGGTAGAGGGCCCTTCGCGGGAGATGGACCTCTTTGCTCTAGAGCTTGCGTCGTGCGCCCCCCCTCGATCACAGATCGAAGAGATCACGGTGCGAGATTGCCCGACGAACGGAAAACGCCAATTTGCCATCCTGGAAAGCCGGCACCAGCCGGATGCCTATCAACTGGTCTCACCCGACATCGCCACGTGTGAACAGTGTCTCTCCGAGCTGTTCGATCCAGCTGACTGAGTCTACTGTTATCCTTTCACAAACTGTACGAACTGCGGGCCGCGGTTTACGATCATCAAGGACATCCCCTACGACCGACCGAAAACGACGATGCAAGCATTCCGCATGTGCCCGGCCTGCCGGTCCGAGTAGGGGGATCCGACGGACCGCCGGTTTCATGCCCAACCGAACGCATGTCCGTCTTGTGGACCCCATATCTGGCTTGTTGACTTGTCGAAATCAAACGGTTCTAGCCTGAGGAACATACGGCAAGAGGATCGTGAGGTGATCTACGACGCAGGTCAGGCCCTCAAAGAGGGTGCGATTCTGGCCCTCAAGGGCCTCGGTGGTTTTCAGCTTGCCTGTGACGCGGCCAACGAGGGGGCGGTGAACCGTTTGCGGGCACGAAAACGCCGACCCCACAAACCGTTTGCCATCATGATGCCCAACCTCGACGTGGTCCGGCGGCATTGCCGGGTTACGCCTGAAGAGAGGGATCTGCTCTGCTCCCCGGCGTGTCCGGTTGTCCTCGTTCGTTGGCTCGACGACTCTACACTGTGCCCTTCGGTAGCGCCGAGCCATGGGTATCTGGGTGTCATGCTCCCGTACACCCCTCTGCATCACCTGCTGTTGCGGGAGACAGGGCGTCCCCTGGTCATGACCAGTGGAAACCTGTCTGAAGAGCCGATCGCCAAGGACAATGAAGAGGCCCTGCATCGACTGGCTTCCCTTGCAGACATCTTTCTCCTCCATGACCGCGATATCTATGCGCGCTACGATGACAGCGTGTGGTTCATACCGGTCTCGGGGGTGCCCCAACCCATTCGACGGGCCCGGGGTTATGCGCCCTTACCCGTTCGGGTGTCCTTCCCCCTGGGGCGCATCCTTGCCTGCGGCGCCGAGTTGAAGAACACGTTCTGTCTGACTCGAGACCGTTATGCCTTTGTCAGCCAACATATCGGTGACATGGAGAATCAGGAAACCTTTGAGCACTTCGAGGAGACCGTGGCGATCTATGAGCGCCTGTTTCGGACCAAACCGACTGCGATCGTGTGCGATCTGCACCCCGATTACCTGGTCACGCGCTATGGCCGGAGGAGGGCACAAGACGAACACCTCCCGTTGCTCTATGTACAGCACCATCATGCACACGTGGCCAGCTGCATGGCTGACAACGATTGGGCTGCCGATGCCGGTCGGGTCCTGGGTGTGGCGTTTGATGGAACCGGCTACGGAACGGATGGCTCCATCTGGGGAGGCGAATTCCTGATCGCAGACTACCGGGGCTTCCAACGCTACGGGCACCTGCAGTACCTGCACTTGCCCGGGGGAGATGCAGCGATTCACAAGCCTTACCGCATTGCCCTTGCCTGGATGCAGGCCTGTCTGGGGGAGGTTCCGAGTCTGCCCTTTCTTGACGCTGTGTCGGACGAGGAGATCGGAACGGTCTGTCGGATGGTCGCCAAGGGCCTGAACACCCCGTATACCTCCTCCTGTGGTCGTCTTTTTGACGCAGTGAGTGCACTGCTCGACGTTTGCGGGCGGGCGACCTACGAGGGGCAGGCTGCCGTTGAGTTGGAGATGGTGGCCGGGGATCTCTCCCTAGTCCCGACCGGGGCAGGTTACCCGTTCACCATCGAACGGAAACGGGGACGGAATGTGCTCTGTCTGGATCGACTCTTGGAGGCAATCGTTGAGGATCTGAGGGCAGGCCGACCGGCCTGTGAGATCAGCGCGGTGTTCCATATCACGGTCGCCCGAATGATCGTGCAGATGTGTGAACGGATGCGGGAGGAGACGGCCCTGAACATCGTTGCACTCTCCGGAGTTTGTTTTCAGAACCGCCAGCTGCTTCGCCTGACAGCGGATCATCTGGAGGGGAAAGGCTTTCAGGTCCTGACGCATCGTCAGGTTCCATGCAACGATGGTGGCCTGTCTCTGGGGCAGGCCGTCGTAGCGCACCATTTGTACAGAGGGGACAGGTAGATGTGTTTGGCTGTACCGACAAAAGTCATCCGAATCGCAGGGGAGGAAGCTGAGGCGGAAATCGGCGGAGTGCGCCGTCGGATCAGCCTGGCCTTCGCCCCGGAGGCTCGTGTGGGTGACTATGTGTTGATCCACGCAGGATTTGCCATCAGCGTACTGGAGGAAAACAGCGCCCAGGAAAGCCTGGCACTTCTCGAAGAGATGGAAGCGGTCCTCGGAGCGCAGAAAGAGGCGGAATCGTGAAGTACGTCGATGAGTATCGCAGCCCCGAACCGATCGGGCGGCTTTTGGCCCTGATTGCCGGCCGTTCGCACAGCCCGGTGCGCCTGATGGAGTTCTGTGGCGGCCACACGCACGCGATCTTCCGATTCGGCCTCAGGCAGCTGCTGCCACCCACGGTGAGCCTTCTTGCCGGGCCTGGATGCCCGGTTTGCGTGACTTCTCAGACTGACCTGGACAGGGCGATCGCCCTGTCCAGGGTCCGGGGTGTTACCCTGACCACCTTTGGGGATATGCTGCGCGTACCCGGCAGCACGGGTACCCTGCAGGAAGCCAGAGCACAGGGAGCCGATGTTCGCATCGTCTACTCCACAATCGATGCCCTTTCGATCGCCCGGGCCAACCCGGACCGCGAGGTCGTCTTCCTGGCCGTGGGGTTCGAGACCACTGCACCCTCCGTGGCCGCAGCAGTCTTAACGGCACAAGGGCAAGGGTTGACGAACTTCTCGATCCTCTCCCTTCACAAGCTCACTCCGCCGGCCATGCGGGCCATCCTTGATGCCGGGGAGGTGGCGTTGTCCGGCATCCTGGGCCCGGGACACGTCACGACGATCATCGGTTCAGATGCCTGGAACTTCCTTTCGATCGATTACGGTAGTCCCTGTGCGGTTGCGGGCTTCGAACCGCTCGACATCCTGATGGGGGTCTATGCTCTTGTGGACAGCATCGAGAGGGAGTCACCTGAAGTCGTGAATGCATACACACGAGGCGTGCGGCCCGAGGGGAACCTCCAGGCACGTCAGGTTATGGACCGGGTCTTCTGTGTTCGGGCAGCCGAGTGGCGGGGTCTGGGGACTCTGCCGAAGAGCGGCCTTTTTCTCCGGGATGGGCTTGCGGAATTCGATGCCGCCTCCAGATTCCCTGTCCAGGTCGAGCCTGCGGAAGAGCCGAAAGGCTGCCTCTGTGGGGACGTGTTACGCGGTGGGGCTCAGCCGCTGGATTGCCCTCTGTTTGGACGTGCTTGCACCCCTGAACATCCGATCGGTCCGTGCATGGTTTCCAGTGAGGGGGCCTGTGCGGCACACATTCGGTACCGTGAGGTATAGATGTCCACCGATACGATTCTCCTGGCGCACGGCAGTGGAGGCAGGCTCACACACGAGCTCATCCGGGAAGTCTTCATCCGACATCTCGGGAACTCCCTGCTGGCCACACAGGACGATGCAGCCGTCTGGACGCTCTCCCAGCCGGGCCCTGAGCGGATTGCCTTGACCACAGACAGCTACGTGGTCAGCCCGATCTTCTTCCCGGGAGGCGACATCGGCAAGCTCGCTGTCTGCGGCACGGTCAACGACCTGGCCATGGTCGGGGCAACCCCGCGCTACCTTACAGCAGGCTTCATCCTCGAGGAGGGGCTGCCAAGGGCCGACCTGGAGCGTGTGGTGGCGTCCATGGCCGCGGCCGGAAGCGAAGCAGACGTGAAGATCGTTGCGGGGGACACCAAAGTCGTCGAGCGGGGCGGCGTAGACCGGATGTTCATTACCACCGCAGGCGTGGGCGAGGTGCCAAGAGGGGTTTGCATCTCCGGGGCGAACGTGAAGCCCGGGGACGTGGCCATCCTGAGCGGGTCCGTGGGTGTGCACGGCATGGCTGTCATGAGTCAGCGCGAGGGCCTGGAATTCTCGTTTCCCCTTCATAGCGATTGCGCGCCCTTGAACGGACTCGTTGCCGGGATGTTGAATGCAGGCGGATCGATCCATTGTTTGCGGGATCCCACGAGAGGTGGCTTGGCCACGACGCTCAATGAAATTGCGAGCCAGAGCCTGGTGGGGATCGAGGTCGATGAAGAGTGCATACCCGTATCCGAGGGGGTGCGAGCCGCTTGCGAATTGCTCGGGCTCGACCCCCTCTATGTGGCCAATGAGGGGAAGCTGGTGGCCTTCGTTGCTCCGGACGCGGAAAAGCCCGTGCTCGAGGCGATGCGTCGGCAGCGATACGGGCAAGAGGCTGCTGTGATCGGTCGTGCCACCTCGGAGCATCCCGGCCGTGTCGTGATGCAGACAGTATTTGGCGCGCACCGGATCCTGGACATGCTCAGCGGTGCGCAATTGCCCCGAATCTGTTGAGAGGAGTATGGGTGCCATGAAACTAGGGGAAATCATACACATTCTCCAAGGGAAAATGGTGAGTGATCGCGCAGACCTGGACGTGGACATCCCTTGTGCTGCCGGAGCGGACCTCATGAGCGACGTCCTGGCCTTTGCAAGACCCGGGGCTGTCCTGCTCACCGGGCTGACCAACCCGCAAGTGGTGCGGACGGCAGAAATGGCGGACATGACGGCCATCGTTTTCGTGCGGGGGAAGGTGCCGCCGCCCGAGACGATTGCCCTGGCCAAGGAGAAGGGAATCCCGTTGATTACGGCGCCGTACACGTTGTTCGAGATGTGCGGCAGGCTTTACAAGCACGGGATGGCGAGCTGTGATCTTTGAAGTGTGAGATTGCCACAATTTCCTTGGGGAGAGTCGAGCATGGCGGATCGCCAAGAAGAAACCAACCCCTTGAAGACCCGTATCACCAAGATCCAGGAGCTGGTTTACGAGCTGAGGATCGGGCAAGTGATGAAGACGCCCGCGACCACGGTCTCGCCGGATACGAGCATGAGTGATCTGAAAGAACTGCTCCGGATGCGAAGGATTTCGGGAACGCCGGTGCTGGAAG
>JAUWSZ010000490.1 GCA_030609865.1 bacterium
AGTGCGCACTGTAAATATGCGCACGCAACTGTACAGGAGATGAGGGTGGGCCCCTCGGAGCCGGCTTGCAGGAGCAGGCTTCAAACCACCTCAAGCTGCGCTGGTCAAAAGCCAGGGTGGTGAGCGTTGAGGAAAAGTCACGGCATAAGATCGTGGCAGGTAAGGTTCAAGGAGACGAGCGCGAGCGAACCGCTGATGAGGCGTCGAAATGTGCAAGGTAGCATCGAAACTGGGGGCGAACACAGTCCCAGGATAAGCCCAGGGGGAGCCTGCTGACTGCCTGGGTGGTGCTCGGCGTATAGGCGGCGTGAACTTGAACCAGGCTCGTGTACGGAACGTGGGAACCTGTCGTCCCGATGTAAAGGGAGAAATCCAAGTGGAAGACCCACAAGGGTGAGAGTACCGATGCGGGACACAGGGGCGGACCAACCCGTAGTAGCGACGAAATCCCGTAATGGGGATGGAGCCAAGGGGTTGGATCGTCCAGCCAAGCCGACTGGCCAACCAGGGATGGGAGGAGCCCGTGCGGGTAAGGCAAAGCCGTTCACGATTTCCAAGTGGAAGGTATGGGAGGCGTACAAGCGGGTAAAGGCGAACAGGGGAGCGGCAGGAGTAGACGGGGAAACGATTGCAGATTTTGAGAAGGACTTGAAGAAGAACCTTTATAAGATCTGGAATCGGATGTCCTCGGGCAGTTACTTTCCGGGACCGGTGCGAAGGGTGGAGATCCCCAAGAAAGGAGATGGCACTCGTACGCGGCCGCTGGGTGTGCCTTCTGTCTGTGATCGAATCGCGCAGATGGTGGCAAAGCTGTATCTGGAGCCGGAAATAGAACCATACTTTCATCCGGACTCGTACGGGTACAGGCCCGGCAAGTCGGCGATTGAAGCGGTAGGCGTTACCCGGCAGAGGTGTTGGAAGCACGACTGGGTTCTAGATCTTGATATCAAAGGATTTTTCGATAATCTGGATCACACCCTGCTGCTGAAAGCACTTCGGAAACACACGGACAGCAAATGGATTCTGCTGTACGTTGAACGCTGGCTGAAGGCGCCTGTCCAACTGGAGGATGGGACCCTGGTTACGCGTGACAAAGGGACGCCGCAAGGTTCAGTGGTTTCACCCTTGCTGGCGAATCTCTTCCTGCACTACGCGTTCGACAAGTGGATGGAAAGGCATCAGCCAGACATCCCGTTCGAGCGGTACGCAGATGATATCATCTGCCACTGCGAGAGCGAGGCGCAGGCTGAATGGCTGCGGTCGAAGATCGCCCAGCGACTTGCCGAATGCCACCTTGAGCTGCATCCGGAAAAGACGAAGATCGTCTACTGCAAGGATGATCGGCGCAAGGGTAAGTACCCCAACGTGCAGTTCGAGTTTCTTGGGTTCTGCTTCCAACCCAGGCAGGTCAGGGGTCCTCGGTCAGGCCTGTTCATTGGGTTTACGCCTGCCGTGAGTCGTCGTGCAGCCAAAGCGATGCGAGATGTCATTCGTAGTTGGCGGCTTCACCTGCAAAGCCCTAAGAGCCTGGAAGAACTGTCCCGGCAGTACAATCCCATCATTCGTGGGTGGGTGAACTACTACGGCAGCTACTTTCGGTCCGACCTCTACAAGGTCTTCAACCCCTTGAATCTCACACTTGCGAAGGGGGCCATGCGGAAATACAGGAGGTTTCATGGTCACCAACGCCGTGCAAGCCGATGGATGCTGCGGATTCGTAAGCAGTCTCCTTCCCTGTTTGCACACTGGCAGTTGGCCCAGAAGCCTGCGGCTGGACGATAAGAGCCGGATGAATCGAGAGGTTCACGTCCGGATCTGTGAGGGGCTGAGGGGGAAGTGCCCTTGGTCTACTCGACAAAATTGCTGGCGAGCACATTCGCAGTCTGTGATTAAGATAACACGCCGCTCGGGACCTAGATTATCTGCTTTCCCTCGCAATGTTTCCTTCGGATATCATATCCTCGGGGTATGCCCCCACGGTTTTACGATAACTTGCTCGAAGGCTGATCAGGAGAGGTTTTGACGCGAGGGAACATCTTGCTCACACCTCTTGAGCTGCAGGACAACTGTCCATTGTCCAGACTTGACCCCTTATTTGAGAGCGCTTCCGTCCCCCAATGACCACATAGACATCTATTGGAGTCGGTCCCCTTTCTTCACTTCCGATTCGGCTACAAACTTCGAAGCCTCAGTTTTCCCCAGAGCAGCTGTTTTGACTTTTGAGATTTCAATAGCACCATTGCCTGTCGAAACCATCAGATGATCCCCTTCAAGGCCCAATATCTCCCCTGAGGGTCCTTCGCTTCTGTCCGTGTGGAACCGGGCCCCGTAGAGCCTGGTTTTCTCCCCCGTGAAAGTGCAATAGGCCCCCGGCTGGGGATCGCACCCTCTGATCAGGTTGCAGAGTTCCTGCCCCGGCCGGCTCCAGTCGATCCTGGCGACCTTGTCATTGCATGGGGGCTCGTAGGTGGCCAGGCCTTCATCTTGGCTGATGCGGGGGGCGTTTCCCGCTTTGATCAACTGCACGCTTTCCAGGATCGCATCAACGCCCATGGGAAAAAGGCGCTTGAAATAAAGGCTGCCCGTGGTGTCTTCAGGGCTGATAGGAACTTTTTTCTGAAGCAGGACGGGACCCGTGTCAATACCCCCGTCTGCCCAGAAGATACTAAGACCCGTCTCTTCGTCTCCCATCATAATCGCCCAGTTGATGCCGCTGGCGCCGCGGTGGCGGGGCAATAAGGAAGGGTGATAGCAGATGGCACCGTGGGTCGGGATTTGCAGGAATGGCTTGGGGAGAATTGCTGTGACAAATGCCATGACCAGCAAGTCCGGTGAGAATTCCTGAAAACGGGGAATGACACCGGCGTCCTTGCAGGAATGCGGCTGCAGGGTGGGCAGTTTCTTCTCCTTGGCAAGGGTTGCCAGGGGATCTTCCTTCCCACCAGGGCCATCCGGCGGCGCATAGACCGCCACAACCTCCTCTTCCTTTTTCAACAATGCCTCCAGGGAGCTTGTTCCAAAGGCCGCCTGTCCCATCAAGGCGATACGCATGGCTTCGTTGCCTCCTTGTGCGGTCAAGGCGTATTCGTTCTGGCAGCCCGTTGAACAAGTGGCTGTTGGAGGCTGTTCAAAAAGTTCCGGATGCAAGGCAGGCAAAACATGCCCCCGCGAAGGCGGGGGTCCATGTAACGATCAGGCGTACTTCCTGTACGTTGAATGACGAGGGATGAAGCCGAACGCCGCAGATGGTACTTTTTCAAAAGCCTCCTAGGCGTCTTCCGGTTTCTTGCCTGAAGGAGGAGTCTCGTCCGGGGGGCCTTCCCGAGGCGTTTCGGAGTCCGGAGCGTCCGGTTCCTGCATCACCTTCTTGAAATCCTTGAGCCCTTTGCCCAGCCCGCTGGCGATGTCAGGCAACTTGCCGGCGCCGAAGACGACGAGAATGATGACCAGGACGACGATGAGTTCTGTGGGTCCGAGTCCGCCCAGCATTTCTTCTTACCAACCCTTCTCTTCCTGATCTGTATCATGGGTTGCAGGTTAGAAAACGATCGTTGAGGCCGGCTACTGGATC
>JAUWSZ010000317.1 GCA_030609865.1 bacterium
GCAATAATACATATCGCTGGTATCCTCACTGACACAGCCCGCGGTGAGTGAGACTGCCGCCAGAACAGCAAGGAAACCCAGGCGTCTCAGGCCGAGAATACGGATTTCTTTTCTCATTTTCATGCTCTTTCTAGTTTTCATGTCCTGGCTGAAACAGGATAGGAGGAATTCCTGCCGTGTGTCAATCCCCAATGTTTTGTTCCATTGTATTTTTTTATATAATATGTAAGACTTTGTGCATCGACCCATCCTTCGATGCGGGACCCCCTGAAGCAATGGGAAATGGCAAGAACGGGCATATAACCGAATAGTATCGTATCCGGCGGCTGCCCTCATCGCATGACAACCACCAGAGAACCATAGGCAGACGATGGCGAAGATCTTCTTTGCCCCTGTTCACGTGGCCGGACACTTCTTCCCGACCATCCCTCTTGCCAAGTCCCTGCGGGCGAGGGGACACCACATATCTTACCTCTCTGAAGGCAACATGCAAGAGGTCGTCGAAGGCGAGGGGATCGAGTACTTCCAGGTGGGGCCGGGTGTCTGGGCAGGAAACATTACAGAAAAGTTTCCAAAAATCAAACAGTTGAAGGGAAACTCTCGAATCCACTATATTCTCAAGAATGTATATCTTGGACTGGCTACGCATTACATCCGAGATGCTGTACCCATTATCGAGAGAGAAAAGCCCGATCTCCTCGTATTCGATTCCTTCTCTTTTCCCGGACCGATCCTTGCGGAGCTCTTGGAGATTCCCTGGGTTACGACTTCGATGTTTCTCGGGATGATTCCCGGAAACGGATCCCCTCCATACAGTCTGGGCTGGCCTCCACCCCGGAGCGCTTTTCACCGCCTCTTCTACAAGTTTGTCTGGCTCGTTTTGATTGCGTATTGCAGGCAGTACGACACGGTGATCAACCGCATCAGAAGAGAATTTGGTCTACGACCAAAGAAAATGGCATTTCTGAACTCCTCCCTCTCGCCCTATCTTTATCTGTCCTTTACCAGTTCTGATATCGAGTATCCCATCAGTCACTTGCCGCCGCAGGTGCATCTGGTTGGCCCGTCCGTATGGAGTTCTCCGCAGGACTACAGACCCCCCGACTGGCTTGCCGCGTTTCCGCAACGGCGGCCGGCCGTCTACTTCACCATCGGGACCGTGGAGAGCGCTTATGATCGCCGTTTCTTCTCCATCGCAGCCGAGGCGGTCAGAGCGCTGCCCGGGATTCAAGCGGTCATGACCGTATGCTATGACGGTCAAGACATCAAGAAGCTGAGCGTACCCGAGAACTTAAGAATCGAGAAGTATGTTCCCAACGCGCTGATTGTCCCAAAGGTGGACCTCGTGGTTCACCACGGGGGTTTTTCGACCACCTTGGACTGCCTGATGAACGGGACGCCTTCCATCGTCATCCCCTTTGAAGGGGATCAGAACGAGAACGGCAGGCGTGTATCGTACCTGAGAGCGGGCTATCGCATGCGATACAAGGATCTGACCGCAGAAAAGCTCAAGAAAACGATCTTCAAGGCCCTTGGGGACAGCTCGATTGCGGGCAGATCGAGAGAGATCGCCTGCTCACTCGAAAGATACAACGGTCCGCAAACCTCTGCAGACTTGATTGAAAGACTCATCCGGACCGGCGAGCCTGTGCTGCGCAACGGAGATCCATTAGCCCACCAGAACCTGGTCAATCTCCCGACAGGAGATGCGGGTTCTCCATGAGGCGGATGACTTCATGCGCAAACTTCATGGGAGTGACTCCGTCAAGCACACGGTGATCGACGGCCAGACAGATATAAGCAGACTTTCTGGGAACGACCTTTCCTTCTATGACAGCGGCCCTTTCCCGAACGTGTCCGAGGGACATCATGGTCGAGGTGTTGAGACGATTGTAGAGTATCATCTCCTCATTCATACTCGTGATCTGGAAGTTGCCCACGATTCCCCGCCGGACTTTTGCATAGCGATTGACGAGCCGTATGAGCATTCTCCTGAGCCAGCCGAAGGGGAGAAAGCGTCCGATCCAGTTGATCTTGCGAAGAAGCTCTGCTTCCTCGATCCGGGCCTTTTATGCTCCTTCCCTGAGTACCTCGGCAATCGCAGGCAAGTCCTTCCTGTTCACTCCGGTAAGCACCACCACGGGCGCAAAATTTGTTGTTCCTTCGACGGAGACGCCGATGTCGATGCTGGCGGGATGAACGATCCGCCGGTCGCCGTCGATCATGGAATTGACCTGCGGATGCCTGAACAAGGCAAGCCCGCAGGCCCGGATGAGCAGGTGGAGATAGTTCAAGGGAAATCCCCGTGACTCCCTGATGTGCTGAATGAAGGCGTGGGCCTCCTCCATGTCCACCCAGAAGACGCCCGTGGCAAACACCGGGGTCGCGCACATGAAGGAGTCGTTGATCAGCCTTCGCCCTGGGTCCAGTCTTTCAATGCGTTCCCAATTCGACATCTGTACGTACTCCCTGAGGATAGATACTTGTCAAAGCCAAAATATCACAATCCTTCCATCGTAGGTACTACGAAGCGTTCTCTTGTGCATGATTTGATTCTCCGATATACTTTTTCTGGTCACAATGCAACCCCTCACCGTGAATCATAGAGTTTCTGACAATGCCGGATCTGTTCCCCGTGGGCCGTGCCGTGAAATTCATCATCTGGTGCATGCATTTCATCGCGGAACGTCACTCCCGCCTTCGAGGTCACAGGCTCATCTACCAGGTGTTTTCCAGCCCCTACTCAGAGGGGTTGGACAAGTTCGAATTTATCAACTACGGATATGTTCCCCTCGAGGATGAAGGAGAGCCCCTGACGCTGGATCTGGAGGAAGAAATCTATCGTACCAACATTCAACTCTACCATTACGTTGTCTCGAGTGTCCCGCTTCAGGGACGGGAGGTTTTGGAGGTGGGATGCGGTCACGGTGGAGGGTCCGCCTACATCATGCGATCTCTGAAGCCAAGGCGAATGGAGGGTATTGACCTGTCGGAGAGGAGCATCCGATTGTGCAGCGAACGCTACCCTCTGGAGGGTCTTACCTTTCTCCGTGGGGATGCCCTGGCTCTGCCCTACGGAAACGAAGAATTCGATGCCGTTCTCAACATCGAGTCTTCTCATGCCTACCCGTGCATGGAGACATTTCTTCGGGAGGTCCACAGGGTCCTCCGGCCGGGGGGACATTTGTTGTTTGCTGATCTTCGTCCTGCGAAGAGGCTTTCCCGATTGCGATGGGACATGGAGAGGTCAGGCATGAAAATCATCAGGGAAGAAGACATAACGGCCAACGTATTGAAGGCGAGGGAAGAATTCACGCGCCAGATGGAGAAGACGATGAGAACCCGGATGAAATGGTTCGGAAGCTTTGCCCTCTCGTGGCTCGGGGCCAAGGATTCCCTTGTCTATAGATACCTGCAAAGCGGGCGTTTCAAGTACCTTGTTTGCGTGTTACAAAAATGAGCGTAGACCCTGGAGATCTCGTGCCGGCAATCCGGTATTCATGCTCTGTCTCCGTTTTGACAGGTCCCCATATTCCTGAGCCGGGACGCTCGATAAAAGGAATACACTGATGATCAAGGCGAGCGAAAATGCCCAATCCGATCCCGTGATCTCCGTGATCATCCCT
Source organism: bacterium (assembly GCA_030609865.1). The sequence continues at coordinate 3,627 of JAUWSZ010000317.1, forward strand.
GCTTACAATGAGGAGAAGTTTCTCGGGGCCACGATCGAGAACGTGGAGGAAGCCATCCAGGAGTACCATCAGAAGTATCCCTATCCGGTTGAAGTGATCGTCGTAAACAACAATTCGACGGATCGTACCGAGGAGATCGCGCGCGAGTATAGGGCCAAAGTCGTCTTCGAGGGCACGAATCAGAGTGCCGCCTCCCGGAACGCGGGGGTGAGAGCCGCCCGTGGACAAATCATTGCCTTTTTGGATGCGGACGACCGCATGTCATCCAATCTGCTGACCATCGTTCACGAAATGATGACGTCGGGAGACTATATCGGAGGAGGGGTCGCCAGGATCTACCGTGACAACGCCCATCCGTTGGCCGTTCTTCTTGAGTCTTACAACAACACGGCGAGACGTATCCTGGGCCTCAGCACGGGTCTGATCTACACGACCAAGGAGACCTTTTCCAGGCTCGGCGGGTTTGATGAACGCTATTACGCGGCCGAAGAAGGCTACTTCGTGTTGAGCATGAAGAAGCTGGGGAAAAAGGAAGGGAAGAAGTTCGGAAATATCCGAGATGGCCACGTCACCAAGTCCGGAAGGAAGTTCAAGGAATTGAGTTCGGCCGCCCTAGTGTTGACGTGGCTCAAGTTCGTGGTGTTTCCCTGGAAATTGAGAGACAGAAGAGCCTGTTCGTTCTGGTATGACATCGAAGATCGAAAGTGAAATGAACGCTAAGGGCTCGCGCAAGAATAAGTTCGCTGCGCGAGCCCTGAGGAAATCCGATGAGCCATCGAGTCCTCGTGATTTGCCTGGACGGGGCGACTTTCGACCTCCTCGACCCTTGGATCAAATCCGGCCGACTCCCGACGTTGAAGCGTTTCGTGGATGAGGGGGTGAAAGGAGATCTTCAATCCGTCGTGCCCCCCATCACAGCCCCGGCCTGGGCCTCCTTCATGACAGGAAAGAACCCTGGCAAGCATGGTGTGTACTATTTTGTGAACAGAGGTTACGAAACAGACCAAACCACGTTCGTCGATTCACGGTCGAGATCCGGAAAGGTTCTGTGGCACCTTCTGGGCCAGGCAGGAAAGAAGGTGCTCGTCTTGAAC
>JAUWSZ010000252.1 GCA_030609865.1 bacterium
GCTCTGGACCCTCTGGTCACGCAATTGGTTCAGATGGCCTGAGATCTCCGTATCGATCTTGCGGATCTGGGCCAGAAACTTCTGATGCCGCTGGTAGCGACGTACACGTTTGGCCAGACGATCCGGCACGATCTTTCCGATATAGCTCAGCTTCGTGCGTCCCTGTTCCGCCCGGGACAGATACCAGGAGGCGTGCAGCTGCCCCCGAGCACACTTGCATCCCGGCTTGCCGCATTTTCGTTTCATCTGGTACAGGCTCCCACCGACCATGGGCCCGGGGCGCAACACGCGGTCCAAAAGCTCTCGTCGTCGGTTGTCCAGTTGCCGGATCTTCTGTCGGAGTTTGCTGGCGTCCACGGATGCCCCCCCCTTACTGATATGCATATATATTATCTGCAATCAGATTTCAAGCAAAAAATGAAGCGGGACCCAAAATTTTTTCCGGCCCCGCTTCTCGTGCCCGTGAAATCCTCTGATCCCTAATGACTTAGGCCCATCCCTCCCCCACTGTCTGAATCACAGCTACGAGCTGGGAATCAGACAGTTTCCGCTGAAATGGCCCCTACCGTGGGCAAATAGAACCGTTCTGCATAGTTCTTGAGCATACGGTCCACGTTGAACCGCCAACCGAGGGTCTGCATGGCCGCCTTGACTCGCCCGACCCACCGGCGGGGAATCCCGCTTGCGTCCTGATCGTAGAAAAGTGGGACGACCTCCCTTTCGAGAGCTTCGTATAGGGATTCCGCGTCGCGCTGGTTCCTGTACGGCCGGGTCGCTGTGCACGCCTCCATGGCCAACGCCGAAGCCGTTCGTGCCGTCATACGCCTCGTTCCACCAGCCATCCAGCACGGACAGGTTCAGGCCCCCATTGAGCACGACCTTCATGCCGCTGGTACCGCAGGCTTCCAGGGGCCGCCGCGGAGTGTTCATCCACACATCCACCCCCTGCACAAGGTGGCGGGCAAGGTTGTAATCGTAGTCCTCGATGAATACGATCCGCATCCTGTGCCTCGGAGTCGAGCAGTACTTCGCAATGCGTTGTATGATTCGCTTGCCTTCGTCGTCACGGGGGTGGGCCTTTCCGGCAAAAATCAGCTGGATTGGACGTTCAGAGTCGAGGACCAGCTTGGCCAGACGCTCGGGCTGGGAGAGAATCAGGTCGCCCCGCTTGTATGTGGCAAACCGGCGGGCCGAGCCGATGGTGAGGACGTATGGATCGAGCACTTGCTCGATTCTCCGGACCGCTTCCTGGTCACCTGAACGCTCGGCCTGCAGAAGCAATCGTCGCCGGACAAAGCGAATCAGGATCATTTTTAAGCTCTGCAGGGTCTCCCACAACTCTCCGTCATCGATCTCAGCCACCTTCTCCCAGACGTCCGGGTGCACCATCCGGAAAGGCCAATCCGGGGCCAGCCGGGTCTCGAACAACTGCCTCATCTGCGGGGCCAGCCACGACAGCACGTGCACTCCGTTGGTAATATGACCGATCGGAACCTCCACTTCGGGTCGTTCGGGCCAAAGGGAGCGCCACATCTCGCGGCTCACATCTGCATGAACCGCTGAAACGGCGTTTGTACGACGGGAGTTCTTCAATGCCAGAACTGTCATGCAAAATGGTTCCGAGGTGTCTTCGGGATTCACGCGACCCAGCCCCATGAAATCTTCATGAGATAGCCCCACCTTCTCCCGCAGGACTCCGAGATGTTCTTCGACCAGCTCCGGCGGGAATCGATCGTGGCCGGCTTCCACAGGGGTGTGGGTTGTGAACACGGTGTAGAGTGAGACGCGTCTTTGGGCCCTAGAGAAGGGAATCGCGTCGCTCTCCATAACCCGGCGGATTTCCTCGAGGATGGAAAAGGCGCTGTGGCCCTCGTTCAAATGAAGCGCTCCCGGCGAGATGTTGAGGGCCTGCAGAATACGGGCACCGCCCACGCCCAGCAGGAGTTCCTGCCGGATCCGGACGCGCTCGTTGCCGCCGTAAAGCCGGGATGTCAGCCCGCGATCTTCATCAGAATTCCCCTCCACATTCGAATCGAGCAAGAACAGGCGAACTCGTCCGACTTCCAGCCGCCAGACTTCTGCCTGGAGGGACCCCTCCCGGGTATCCACTCGAATAACCAGAGGCAGCCCATTCGCGTCCATCACGGCTTGCAGCGGCAGTTTTCGTATGTCCAGGTCGATGTACTCTTCCTCCTGCCAGCCATCGCTGTTCAGAAGCTGGCTGAAATAGCCCTGATGGTAGAGCAATCCAATCCCAATCATCGGAATCCCGAGATCCGAGGCGCTTTTCAAATGGTCGCCGGCAAGGACCCCCAACCCGCCGGAATAAATCGGTATCGACTCGTGCAGGCCGAACTCAGCGGAGAAATAGACCGTCGGCCGACTACGCAGGTTGCCGCAGTGGATGTCCCCCCACGTCCTCGATTTCTGAAGGTACTCATTGAGACGGCGGAAGCAGTGGTTGATCCGGCTATGGAGCACCAGTTCCGAGGCTCGTTGCTCCACCTGCTCTGGGCTGATCTGGTTCAGAAAGGCAATTGGATTGTGGCCCATCTGGCGCCAGAGATGCGGATCCAGATCCGTGAAGATCCTGAGCACGTCTGGATGCCATGTCCACCACAAGTTCTGAGCCAGGGTACGAAGCCGATCGTGAATATGCTCACCTGGGTCCGCCATGGCAAGGCGCCTCCCCTTGGTCTCTCAGACGGTCGTCGCGTGCGTATGAATTATAGAAACGTGCCGGAGAGCAAGTAAAGAGAAAAAAGGAACTCGGCCTGAAATCGCAAACAAAGACCAGTGGACACGAGGTTTTTCGGCTCGCCACTCAGGGAATCTTGAAATACTGCTGGATCCCGCTGAGGATGAATTCCACCGAGATAGCAGCCAAAATCAGGCCCATGATGCGGATGAAGGCTCCCAGCCCTGTCTCTTTGAGCATATTAGCCACTCTGGCCGCGTGCACGAAAAGGATGTACGTAATGAGGACATTGAGGCTTATCGCGAGCAAGACAATGAGTTGGTCGAATAACCCTTCCGCCCGGCTCATCAGCACGATGACGCCGGAAATCGAGCCTGGTCCCGCCAGTAAGGGGATGGCCAATGGCAGGATGGCGATGTCTTCTTTTCTGCGACCTTCTTCACCCTCTTTCCATGTGTGTCGAGCAAGTGAGACGCGGGCCTCGATCATGTCCAGGCTAATCTTAAGAAGAATCAGTCCGCCGGCTACACGGAAAGCCCCCATGGTGATGCCCAAGAAATGAAAGATGATCCCGCCGGTCAGGGCAAAGAATGTCAGGACGAGAAGCACAACCCAGCAGGCCCTCCGAGCCATGGCTTTCTTCTCGTCTTGGGTGTTGGAAGGGGTCATGGAGACAAAAATAGGCGAGATTCCGATGGGGTCCAAGAGTGCGAAAAGGGATAAGAATGCAGTCAGGAAAAAGGCTAGTTCGGAATCCATAAAATGAGTTCACCCACTTATCATGAGGTTGATCCTAACATAGCGATGATGGGGCAAGGGAACCCAGACTCATCGAAGAACCATACCACTTCGGGACGAATGGATCTACGCATCAGCGAATACCGTTCCGGGATGGCTGCCCCGCCGTTTCCCGAGGCGAACCCTATGCACAGCCGGGACCTTTACAAGCTGTCAAGAAATCCGACAGATGCTGCCCCTCCTAAGAGGGCCGAGGTCCTGACGGCCGGAGAATCCTTTTCAATATTAGAGGGTAAGGGGTTGTCGCCCGTGAGCCCCTTTCCTTGGCACGTCCATTGCTGCCTCCTCGGGTAGATCGAGTCAAAGGCCGTAAGATGAGCACTTCCAGGGGATTCTGCGGGAAACGCGCACAGGAAAGGGAATGCCCATGAGAAACGCGAAGAAGTATGACGATCGGATTACGATAGGACTGGTTCCCAGTTCAGAGGACTTGGAGCAGCTCAAAGAACTCGGATACAAGACCCTCATCGACTTACGAGAAGAAAGCGAGAAATTCGGCGGTCTCGTTGAGAGGAGGGCCAGAGCCCTTGGCTTTACCCACAGGAGCATTCCGGTCGCGCGGAGCGCCATTTCCCTGAATGACGTCAAGCGCTTCTACGAGGAGGTGTACAGAAAGGGAAGTGCACCTCTGTATGTTTTCTCGAGGTTCGGAAAGAAGCCTGTGGTATTCCTGCTGCTCTTCGAAACCGTGGCGAAAAAGGAGGCCCTTGTCCATATCTACCGCAAAGCCGACAAGATGGGTTTTCGGCTCCAGGGCGACCTCGCCTTCCAGAGTTTTCTGTTCAGTCTCGTCAACTCCGGTGAGCTCCAGGAGATCGTTCATGAGATCCGGAAATCGAGACCGGATGTTCTTGCAGAGGAATTTCGTATGGACGAGACGGTTGAATCAGAGTGGAAGGCCGAAGAGGCCACATTCGAAGGCATCACGGAATCGCTCCTGGAAGCGACCAATCAATGGGTCACCACTCGGGATGCCGCGGTTTTGCAGAAAAAGCTTTCCAAGACGCTCGAGAAACTGAGCGAACGGAAGAGCGGCAACGGGTAGCGCCGCCGGTTCGCCGACAGCACCGGGGGCTTCGCCTTCCTGATTCCTTGGACCGGCGATTCGGTCGGCTCGTCTGATAGGAGTCTCATTTGGGTTCTTTTCCTTTACAGCCTGTAAAGAAGGCTGACAGCGGTTCATAGGAAGCAAGGCGCCAGTTGCGACAGGAACGAAAAGAAATCTTGATCGCCGTAGACGGGTCCGGCCAATCCGTTGAGCCAATTCTGCGCATCTGCTCAGGAGCCTTCCCGCGTTTACAAGCTGTCAAAGGTTTTGACAACGCCTTCTTGTAAGGAAGACCCCTTGCCATCGTCATTGCCTTTTCCTCATTCTGTCTTCCACACAGGAAGCCACAAGATATGGGACGTTTTTCTTTTTGACACACAATCACGTTCGGCTGTATTCTGTTCCTACCCAAAACAAACTTCCTATCGATTGGATAGAGCTGATTGGCGGGCTCATTGTGGAATTCCTGGTTGTCAGTGTTGGCGCATACGTGGGCGAAGCAGTCCAGGAGAAACGGGAGCGAGCGACCCTGCAAGAAACAGAGGAAGAAGAATCGTTTCAAAGTAACCCGAGCATGCCCTTTCGCAAGTCTTCGCATTTGTGGGAGGGCTTGTTGATGATCCAGATACCGAAC
>JAUWSZ010000039.1 GCA_030609865.1 bacterium
CAATCGAAGGACTCAACTGGAAGAAGAAATCCGCTAAGGTGATCGTGCTGATCGGGGATGCGCCGCCCCACCAGGCGGACGTGGACAAGGCCAGTAAGCTGGTAGAAAAATTCCGTGACGAGATGGGAGGGACCCTGGCAACGGTGGACACGAATCGACCGATTCCGTTGGCAGGACAATACCATGGCTGCCCGCTTGGGGTGGAGCCTCCCTGCGATCTGATTCTTCACGGGGAATTGATGAAGGAGTTCAGGCTTTTCGCAGAGAAGGGCGGAGGCGAGTGCCTGCGCTTCAACGAGATGGAAAGAATGAACGAGATGATGGTCATGCTCGTTTTCGGGTCGGACTGGAAAGACGATCTGGATGTGTTCATCAAAAATCTGTAGGGGTTCTCAACCACGAAGGGAGGCACGGTATATGAATCGGTGGAAACCGTATGCGATAGGTCTCGTGATTGCGCTTGTTGCGGGCGTATCCCTCTCTTATGCTCAGGGTGAGGGCACCGAAGAGACGGAGATCGGCCTTGTGGAGGAAGAGGAGCCGGTTGCCGAGATGATGGCCGCCCCGGAGCCGGAGGATAGGGCTGTGGACGCGCTGCTGCTGGACGAAGATATGACCATGTTCCAGCTCATCATGAAGGGCGGTGTGGTTGGGGGGTTGATCATCCTTCTTTCGTGCGTCGCTCTCGGTCTGGTGATCGACTATGCGATTACGATCAGGCGGGGAAAACTCGCCCCCGTGGAAGATATCGCTATCTTCAACGACCTGGTGGAGAAGAAGGATTTCCCGCGGCTCAAAGAGGTGGCAAAGACGAAACCCACGTTCCTGTCCGATGTTCTGACGGCGGGCCTGGACGAGATCAATCTCGGCTATCCGGCCATGATCAAAGCGATGGAGGATACAGCCGAGTCCCACACTGCACGGCAGGCCCGCAGGATAGAGCACTTGAACGTTATCGGCAACATTTCGCCGATGATGGGGCTCCTCGGGACCGTGATCGGCATGCTCCGCTGCTTCAATGAAATATCACAGGTCAGCGGTTCCATCGATCCGAAGCAGTTGGCGGGCGGGATCTTCGAAGCCCTCGTGACCACCTGCCTGGGCCTGATTGTTGCGATACCGACCCTGTATTTCTACGCCATCTTCCGGAACCGCCTGGACGAACTCGCAGGAGAAGCCTCGGTCGCGGCGGAGCAGATCATTGCGTCCTTCAAGCCGGACGGCACCCAGAAGGGGAGCTGATCGTGCGCGCCTTTCGGAAGAGAGAGTGGGCTTCCTTCGTGGTCAACATGACACCGCTGATCGACGTGGTGTTTCTGATCATCATCTTCTTCATCATGATCATGAGTTTCTACGAATTTCTCCCTAAGAATGTTATTTTGCCGAGCGCAGACGAGGCCAAAACAAACACGGAACTGACGGAGTGTTCGATAACCGTTACAGCGGAAGAATACGTCATCCTGGGGGGCCGGAAGGTGGCTGTGTCTGACTTGGAACGGATCATCCGGGCGATGTACCCGGATCCGCGAGGACACACGGTCGAACTCCGGGGCGACCAGGATGCCCCTTTTGACATTCTTCAGAAAGTGCTGCAGCAGGTCGCCCAAGCAGGCATCAGCCGCGTTCATTTCGCGACGAGAAAACCTTACGAACGGGAATTGAGGGATGAAGCTTCCGACAAAGGCGACGGATAACAAACGCAGATTTGCGGTCATGATGACACCGTTGATCGATGTCATCTTCCTTTTGATGATTTTTTTCATCATGACGCTCAATTTCCTCGTGCCGGAAGGCGTTCTGGAAAACCGGCTGCCCGATCAGGCGAAGGCAGCAACGTACGAACGGGAGAAGGACTGGGAAGTGGTCACGATCCATGTGGCGAGAGGCAGGGAAGGGCCACAGATCTACTTGCAGGAGAGAAAGGTTGCGGGGCTGTCGGATCTTCTTCTCAATCTGCATCGTCTTCCCAGGGACATCATTGTTGTGATCGAGCCTGAGGCGAAAGTTGCATACAAACATGTGATCAGTGTGTTCAATACATGCGTCAAGGCGAAGAAGACGAACATTTCCTTTACCATACCCCGCGGGAGCACGGCACAGGGCGGAGAGTAGCTCCTAGTGCGGCGGAGCCGCAGGTCAAAGGTGAAAGGTAAAAGGGTCAAGGGCCAGAGATCAGGCATCAGGCCCCGCCTCCAGCACTTTCCCGTGCCCGCGCTCGAATTCGAGGACGAGGACGAGGACGACGATGAGGACGAGCGATAGTCCTGGTGGGGAGGCGCGGCCTTTCCCCTTTGACCTTTCACCTTGTTCAATTCGCCGATATGGAGGTTCTCTGATCATCTACGCAAGAAACGTGGATGTTCCAATGAAAGACTCTAAGGTTCTTGTGAATGCGTAGATTGCTCGATGTGGCGACGAAAGTCTCGTTGGTTCTTCTGGTTGGGCTAGCCCTTTTCCTCCCGCCCTCGATTCTGCTCGGATCCTCCCCTTCCTCCCCTGCCAGCTCGATGGATCTAAGCCAGATCGGGTCCTTGCGTGCGATGCAAACGTGGCTCGACGACCTCTACCGGGAAACCCTCAAGGCGAAAGAGGAAAATCGCTTCACTTTCGACTTGCAGGAGCGGATCCTGAAAAAATCAGGCGAGTCGATCAGCAAGCTCCTCGAGTTGGAGAAGCGTGCCCAGCTTTCCAACCCGAAGGTGTCCAAGGCCTACAGGGCAGCCTTCGAGAAAAACGATGAGATTCTCCGGCTCATCATACAGTCGAACGAAGAGGAGATAGAGGCGCTTCAGGAGGAGAAGCTGGACGTAGTAGAGGACACCCAGGCGTTTCTCGATTCCCCGGAGTGGCAGATGCCACATCGGCTTATCTCCCTGTCGCGGTACTGGCTGAGTTGGAGCGGGTACTATCGCAGTTTCCTGTATCCGGCGGGCAATGCGCAAAGGAAGATTCTTCTGGACGAGGCAGTCACAGGATTCTCTCTTACCCTCTTGGACATCGCGGAGCAGACCATCGTTGGCAAGAGCCTGTTCGGCCGTGCCCTTTGCTTCAAGGAGATGGGGAACGACGAGAAGGCCGCCAAGGATCTGGATGCAATCACGAAGCACGTGAGACATAACGACCCCCTGTACATGTGGAGCCTGTATGAACAGGCACGGATCCGTTACAGGGCGGGGGACCATGAGGCCGCGCTGGCGCATTTGGAGAAACTGGACACCGGGATCGCGGAGAAGACCCTCTTGGAAGTGTTGGGGGACGAGCACACGAGGTTGCGTGAGAAGGTTGTTCTCGAACCCCGGGCAAAGGCGCTTCTGGAGAAGATCAACAAGGAGGGGGACAAGAGTGGAGAGGGCGCAAGGACGTTGTGCCACGAGGCGCTTCGAGTATTGAGAAGGCTTTCCCGGTATGACGCAGCGTACGCCACGAAACTCTATCGCCTGGTCGAGGAAAACACTGTCTTCTTCTCCGAACTCTCCTATGAGGATTTAGGGGCGATCGGGTACCTGGCCCTTGCCGATAATCGCTTCAAGAAGGGAGAATACGCGGCAGCAGCGAAGCGGTACCGGCATCTTTGGACATCCTCAGATGTTTACATACGAAACAGGATGGATGATGTCTATTTTCGCTCCGGGTATGCCTACTGCCGGATCGGTCGCTGGAAGGCGGCCCTCTCCTCTTTTGACCAACTCTACGCCAAATTCCCCCATTCGAGTCTCGTCGGCAAGGCTGTCTGTTTGGAATACGTGGCCGCAGCCGGTAACTACAAACAGGCGTCCAACCAATCGAATTACGCGCGGTACGTGAAATCGAGCAAGAAGTATCTGAAGAAGTGTCCGAACCCGAGGGACAAGAATGGGGCGCACTTCTTCGTAGGGAAGGACTACGAGAAGCAGAAGAAAAGAAAGGAGGCGCGAAGGGAGTTTTCTGGCATCAAAGAGGGCTCACCTCAGTATTGGCCGGCCAGGTATTATATCCTGAAGTCCGATGTGGAGGACCTCGAGCGACGGAACGAAGCGGGCAAGGGCGGAGCGGTCGGAACGAAGAGACGCTATGAGGGCATGGCGTCGCAGTTCGAGAGGTTTCAGAGGCTGCCGAAGAACCAGAAAGCGAAGCCCGACATCGCAGGGATCTCGCCGCACATGACGATTCTGCAGGCCCGGCTGTTCCGTTGTGGCCGGGAGGATGCCTGTGGAAAGGTACTCCAAGCCCTGGAAGGGTTCGAGGGGCGCTTTCCGCAGAATAAGCCCCTCTGGTTGACCGCCATGAACCTGAGGCTGGAGTGCTACGAAGAACACCGGATGATCGATGCGTCGAAAGAGCAGGTCCTGTATCTCTCGCAGGAATACCCCGTCGACGAGAGCCTCTGGGATTTCCTAGGAGAGTGGGTCGAGAGATACGATAAGAAGGCAATGGAATTGAGGGAGGACGGAAATCATACCCTTGGCGATGCCTATGCGGATCTGTCGCTGATGATCTACACGGAGATGTCTGGTATCGCTTCAGAACAGGCACGCTATGGGAAGTACCTTGATGTCATCCAGATCAGAATGGGTGAGATCCTATTGGCTCTGGACCAGACGGAGCGGGCTGGGCAGATCTATGAAGAGTTATTGAAAAGAACACCCGACTCAGCGGAAGCACTCTACCAGCTCGGCAGGATCTACGAAGGGAAGGGCCGATGGGATGCGGCGCTCGAGGTCTGGCGAAAATACTCGAAGGGGATAGAGGCCGGGAGCTACGCCTGGCTTGATTCCAGATACCGGATTGCGATGGCCCACAGCAAGATGGGAAGGGAGCACGAGGCATGTGAGGTGATTACGATGATCCGCGTGCTCCATCCGGACGCTGGAGACGAGGCGTTACGCGAGAAGATCCTTGATCTGGAAAAAGCGGTCTGTGCGAATGCCGCACAAGGGCCAGGGAGGTGATTGGTGAGGTAATGGGTATTAGGTATTAGGTATTAGCCCTCCCAACCACCCTCCCGGGTACGCGTCCGGAGGGGTAGTGGATGGGAGCTAATACCTAATTGCTAATTGCTAATTGAATCATATCTCCAAGGGCTGTGAAGCGGACGGGTGCTCTCGGATAGAGGTCTCGATTTGTTTCCTCAGGCCCTTGGGATGATCAAGGAGTTTTATCCCCACTTGAAACAAATAAGGGCCCTCTGCGTCGATAGTGTCGTACCAGACGACCCTTCCGTGCAGGGTCAGGTCCTGGTTTCCATCGGGGATTCTTATTTCCAGAAGGCACTGTTCGGATGTGGTAGCGGTCGGGTGGAACATGTGCAGACTGTGCGAATGAATGGCGTTTGTGAGCAGTGCCAACCCCTCCTGGGAGACATCGTGAAGTCGTCCGGAGAGGAAAGAGGAGGCGATTTCCGGGCAGGAAGGAAGATAGATTCGAAACTCAACAGGAAGGTCCAATCCGGCTCTCTCGGAGCGGCGGCGTTCTCTTATGAAGGGTATCTTCATCAGACATCCAATTCTGAAACAGCCTTTGCCTGGCCTTACAAAGACATGTGAGTCAAGGTTTTCCGGACAGCGCCCTTCCAGTCGACCGGCCACAGGACTGCGTTGGCGAGCAGCCGGTCGGACAGTCTTGGTTCTTCAATCGGAAGATTTTTCCTCTTTCTTTACACCTTTATGGTGTACAGACCCGATTTTTCTGTGGTCATGAACGGGGAATTAGGGATGAAGGCATTGGGGAAGAAGATGAGGTAAAGGTTCTTCGTGAATTGTCCGATTGAATGGCTTTCCTGCCTTTCTCTTGATCGAGGAGAAGAACCATGTCACAGATCGAGGTAGAAGAAGCCGTACCTTCAGTCACCCGATGCATCAGCGGTGCTTCTTGCCTGTCCAGTGGACGAGGCTGTCCTTGCAAAATCGAGGACTATGTCTACAACATGATCCTGTTCGTGAAGCCTCCACGTGATCTGGAGTGCATGTACATGATGCCCCTTGGAGAGGATTTCTTCTGTGTTTCTCCGATGAGGAGCGAGATTCATGAGCGCTTCGGGTCCTGCGAGGAATCGATCCCGTGATGAGACTCCGTGACAAAGGTCCGATCCGTTCACTACTCACACGAAGCTGAGATCTCTCTGGGTTCGAGCAGAATAGGCATGCCCGTATCGATGAGTGTCTATTGACCCTTCAGCCTCTCCCGGAGTTCCCTCTTCAGAATCTTCCCGGTCGGGGTCCTCGGGATTTCTTCGATCGGGAGAATGGCAACAGGGATCTTGTGGTTTTCCATCTGCTCGGCACAGTATGTTTTGACATCCTCCTCTCCAACAGAAACGCCTTCATCGTACACGACGAAGGCGGCCACGGCTTCCCCGAATTCAGGATCCTCGATGCCCACCACGGCCGCGTCCGCGATGCCCGGCATGCCAACCAGGACCTCCTCGATCTCTGCCGGATAGACGTTGACCCCTCCCCGGATGATCATGTCCTTGACCCGGTCGACGATGAAGTAGTAGCCCTCCCTGTCCCGGATCGCCACGTCGCCCACGGTTATGTACTTCCTCCGTCGTGTCTCTTCCGTGGCCTCCTCGTTCTTGTAGTAGCCGTCCATCATGATCCCGTTGTACATGTAGAGAACGCCCCGTTCCCCGTCCGGAACCTCGTTTCCCATCTCGTCGAAGAGAATGAGTTCATTGCCCGTAAATTGCTTGCCCACACTCGACGGCCGTTCCCGCATCTCCTGAGGGGTGATCAGGGTGTTCATGCCGGCCTCGGTGGATCCGTAGTACTCGTAAAGGCAGTCCCCGTAGCGATCGAGGAAGGCCAGCTTGTACTCCGGGAATAGCGGTGCGGCCCCGCAGATGACGGTTCGCAGACTGGAGAGGTCGAGCCTCTCGGTAACAGCATCCGGGACATCCAGCAGCCTCCTGACCATGGTAGGAACCAGGTGGGTCGAGGTCACCCGATGTTTGTCGACCATTTCGAGAAATTGCACCGCGTCAAACCTGGGTTGCATGACCGAGGTTCCTCCCAGCAGAAAACTTACCATGTTGAACAGGGTAGGGGCGGAGTGGTAGAGGGGGCAGCACACGAGATGAACCTCGTTCGGTTCCATCTTGAGTGTGCTTATGGTGCTGAACATGAAGTCCATCACCTCGGGTTTCGCCACAAAATCGGTTTTCCGGGCCGCCCCTTTGGGCCTGCCTGTGGTGCCCGAAGTGTAGATCATCGAGCTGCCCGGTTCGGCGGCGGGCGGGATTGCATCCAGGTCCACGTCCGGAGCGTCCTCGAACAGGGCTTCGTAGTCCTGGGAACCCTCAGTTTGCGGGCCCCCAAACGAAACGAATCCTCCGGGCAGGATCTTGGTGTAGTTCTCTCTGTGGGGGAGCACCCGATCAGCGAACTCATGCCAGAAGATCAATACCCTGGAATCCGAATTGTCCACGATGTACTCGATCTCTCGTGGTTTCATGCGGTACCCGACCATCACCAACCCGACCTCGAGGTACTGCAGCGCCTGGGCGACCTCTGCATGTGCAGGGTCGTTGTAGGTCATCAGGGCGACCTGGTCTCCGGGTCTCACGCCCAGGCCATAGAGGCTCCTGGCCAGGGCCCTGGCTCGTTCCCTGAGCTGTCCGTAAGTAAGAGAGCGATCCAGACCAATCACAGCCATCTTGTCCGAATGGTTGCCGGCATGAATCTCCAGGAAGTTAGGGGGCTTAGCCCTTGGTTGCTCGTTCGTCACGTCTGCCTCCCTCGCAAGTTACTATCCGCGGCCTTTCCGGTTTTGTATACATATGAGGGGATGAGAGCGATGTGCAGCGGTCGCTCGAAACCGGCCGGATTTAGCCCTCGAGGAGGCGGACCACCTGTTCACGATGGTAGACAGGGTCTCCTAGGGCCATCTCGTTCGCCTTGGCCCGCTTCAGGTAGAAATGGATGTCGTGCTCCCAGGAAAAACCGGTTCCACCCAGTACCTGTATCGCGCTTGCCGAGCAGTTCCGGTAGACCTCCGAACAGTAGGCCTTGGCCACGGATGCCGACATAGCTTTCTCCTTGGGCTTGCCATGGTCTTGCGCCCAGGCCGCCCAGTAGAGAATCGAGCGTGCGGTTTCAGCCTCGACGTACATCTGTGCACATCGGTGTTTGATGGCCTGAAAGGCGCCGATCGGCTGATCAAACTGGATGCGTACCTTGGCGTACTCGGTAGCGATCTCCATGGCCCGCCTCGCACCGCCTACGCACTCGGCACAGAGACCGACCTGGGCAACCTGCAGGGCCCGAAGGAGCGGCTTCCACCCTTTGTGGGGATCCCCGAGGATGGCTTCCCGGCCGACCCGCGTCTGTCTGAACTCGACTGAGCAGAGCTTGCGGGTGCCATCCATGGTCGGAAGACTAGAGACGGAGAGTCCTTGAGAGTTTGTGTCGAGAAGGAACAGGGTGATGCCGCGGCCCGGCTGCCTTCCTTTCTTGGTTCTGGCCGCGCAGATGAGGAAGTCGGCCACGTGGGCGTCAGGCACAGCGATCTTCGTCCCGTCCAGGATGTACCCCTCCCCATCTTGGCTTGCCTCCATGTGAATATAGCCAAGATCTGCTCCACCATCCGGCTCATGGAGGGCCAATGTCCCTTTGATCTCGCCCGTGGCGATGAGAGGGAGGTATTTGGCCTTATGCTCTTCGTTCCCGGCGGCCATGAGGGTCTCCGCGGCCAGCAAGACGGTCGAGAAGAACGGGCCGGGGGTCACTCCGCGGCCCATCTCCTCCAGGACCACGGCCAGATCCAGCAAGCCCAGTTCGAGCCCGCCGAAGGATTCAGGAATCCGCATGCCCATCCAGCCCATCTCGGCCATCTTGGCCCAGACTTCATCCGTGAAGCCCCGTTCGTCTTCGAACATGGCGCGCACGTATTCGATCGATGATTCGTTCTCACAAAAGCGTCTTGCATGCTTTGCGATCTCTAACTGATCCTCGTTCAGCTTGACGTCCATCGTTTTATCCCCTCTATTTCTGCCTTGCGGCCCGGCTTATGTCTTTGGGGAGGTCGAGGCACCGCTCGCCGATGATGTTCCTCTGCACCTCCGAAGTGCCTGCCTCGATCGTGCTGCCTTTGGATCTGAGGAACCCGTATTGCCAGAACCCATCCTGAAGGGACCATGGAGAACCGCCCAGAATCTGGCTGTAAGGGCCCTGCATTGCCAAGGCATTCTCGAAAATCCGCTGATTGGGCTCGCTCCAGAGAAGCTTGCCAATGGATCCTTCAGGGCCTGGGATTCCCCCTTGAAGCTGGGTGCTGAGGTTGCGCAGTCCGTGGTACTTCAGGACCATGACCTCGATGAAGCCTTGGGCGAGTTGTTGCCGAAAGATCGGGTCCTCGATAACAGGTCTTCCGGAACGCTTCGTCTGCTTTGCCAGCTCCATCATCTTGGAGATGTTCCTCTCATAGGCCGCGCCCATGACCGCATCGCCGAGCACGCGCTCGAACATCAGCGTGGTGATGGCGATCATCCACCCTTGGCCCTCCTGGCCCACGAGCATGTCCACGGGGACATGAACGTCATCCAGGAAGAGTTCGTTGAATTCGGCCCCGCCGGTGATCTGCGTCGTGGGCCTCACGTCGACCCCTGGCAGCTTCATGTCCAGGAGCAGGTAGCTCAGTCCCTTGTGTTTGGCTACATGCGGGTCTGTGCGGACGAGAAGAATACAGTAATCCGACATGTGGGCAATACTCGTCCAGACCTTCTGTCCGTTGACAACGTAGTGGCCGTTCTTTCTCTCGGCACGGGTTGAAACATTGGCAACATCCGAGCCTGCGTTCGGCTCACTGAATCCCTGGCACCAGATATGGGTTCCGTCGATGATCTTGGGCAAGTACTTTCGTTTCTGTTCCTCGTTGCCGCAATGGAGGATCGTCGGGGCGGCCATGCCGTGCATGATCATTCCCGGGCCTCGCAACTCCAGGCAGGTAGATGCGAGGGTCTGCATGACGACAACCTCCTCCATCAAGGTCTTGCCCTGTCCCCCATATTCCTTCGGATAGTGCATCGCTGCGTAGCCTGCCTCGAAAAGGCGCCTCTGGAAATCGCGGTAAGCACGACCCCAATCCTCAGCGGAATCGTAGTTTCTGTACCGCGAAGGATCCCAGTCCGGAGGGAGGTTCTTTTCGAGCCATGCAA
>JAUWSZ010000225.1 GCA_030609865.1 bacterium
GCCATGCCCACGAGCAGGTTCGTGATGGCGCCCTCGAAGCCGGCCTGGGCATCCAGGATCTTGGAATCGGACTGGCCCGCTGTTCCGTAGTACGGCAGGCCGTAGAACTGCGCCATCTGGGCCGCACATGCATTGATCAGTCCTTCCTCCACCGACCCCGACGCATAGGCCATGGTCCTCAAATCCGTAGACGTGGAAGTACAGGCCATCAACACGGGCGTGCCCCAGTTGACCAGCTGGGCAAGGCAGGCCCCGGCCAGGGTTTCCGCGCACAGATTGGCCACATTCCCTGCGATCGTGATAGGACCCGTGGCACCCGTCAGGGGCTCGGCCGGGATCGAGACGGGAAGCCCGGATTCCGCGCAGGTCATCAACAGGTCCCCGTAGGTCTGGTCGATTTCCAGGGGACTGATCACGCACGTAATGAACGAGATGAAGGGCTCCTTCTGCAACTTCTCAAGGCTGCCCGCGATCATGGAGCACATCTCGACGACGTCTTTGGTCCCCTGGATCGTGTATACGCCGCCCTGTACGTGCTTGTTCGTGTTGTTGATGGCCGCAAAGAAGCGGTTTACGTCCACCTTCTCGGTGGCGAGGTCGTTCGGGTAGACCGGGATCACCTGGAAATGGGCGTTGTCGAGGGAATCGAGCAGTTTCGATACGTTCTGCACATCCTCGAGGGTCGAGAGACGTTTCTCTCCTGTCTCGAGGTCCAGGACGTTCAGAGCGGTTCCCCCGCTGCCGTAGTGAACCCGTTTTCCCCCAACGATGATGTTGTTGTCCGGGTTGCCGCGACCGTGAAGCACCAGTTCCGAGGGCGGCGCATCGATGCAGTCCTCGAGGAACCCTTGCGGAATATAGACCAGCTGCTTCTCATCGTCCGTCTTGAGGCCCTTTTGCTTGAAGAGGTCGAAGCCCTTCTTGTTCGCCACCTTGATTCCGATTTCAGACAGGATCCTCACGATCGCCTCATGCATGGAACGGATGTCGGAATCGGTCAACGGACGATACTGTCCACCATCCAAACCGCCTAGTTTGCCTCTCTTGAACATGGTTCGAATACTCCTTGTCTCGTTCAGGTTTACTTGGAGCCGGGTCATTCTACACGATCGGTCACCGGTTATCAAAGCCGACAACCTCCAGTCCCTCGCTCCTTCAGGAGGGTCAACGGCTTGTAGCTACATCCGGAGAAGAAAGGCATTTCAGAGGCATTGGCGAAGAAAGTAGACGGAGGTCCTTGGGCGACCCCCAACCCTTATGTAGAAAAACAACTCTTGTAGGAGGCTGTCGAGAAATGGCCAGGTGCAAGGCGCACGAAATCCTGAGGAATGAGGCGTACACCGTACGCCGCACTGACGAAGGATGAGTGCAACGCCGCAGATGGCCGTTTATCGACAGCCTCCTAGTCCTGTCCCTTCCATTCGATCAACGCCCCGCACTGCTCACACCGGTACTTTGTGATTTCCTCCTCCTTTGCGGCGAGCGCTTGAAAATCGTAGCGCCTCTCACCGCCCACCGCATAGCACTCCGGGCAACAGCCCCCACCGAGTTCATCCGCGGAGATGACCAGATGGCACTTCCTGCACCGAAGCCTATCCCCTGGCTCCTTCAGAAGGGTGAGTGTCTTGTGGCTGCATCGGGACATAGAAGAAGTTTCGGAACCGTTGTCCAAGAAAGTGGAGGGAGATCCTTGAACGACCCTCTACCCTTCGAGTAAGGGCGTCACCTTGGTCCGGTGCTGGTCGAATCCGAGCTTCTCTTCGGGAACGCCAAAGGCGAGCCCGAGAAGCTGTGAGATGTATAAAACGGGCATGTTGTAATTGCATTCCTCTTTTCGATTCAGGAGGACCTGTGCCCGGTCGAACTGCTCGAAACAGGACGGGCACCCCACGCAGATGGCCTGCACATCCTTGTCGGCCATGTGGCTCAACTTCTCCCGGGTGATCTGATTGGCCGCATCCAGATCCATCTTGGTCCCGAGCCCGGATCCGCAACAGAGGAGCCTCCGGTTGTACTGGACCGGGCTCAGGCCGGCGGCGCCGAGAATCTCGTCCATCTGGGTGGGCAAGAAGTGCTTGCTGGGGGACAGTCGGTCCGGGTACATGATCCGGGGCGGTCTGAAAAAGTGGCAACCATAATGACATCCGACACGAAACGGCAACGTCTTCTCGGTTCTTTCCCGGATCGTCTCCAGCCCGACGTCGTCACGGAGCACATCGAGAAGGTGCTTGACCTCGACCTCGCCCGTGATTTCCTTTCCCCACGGCTTCAGGATCTCGTTCACCTTCTTCTTCTGTGCAGGGTCGTTTTGCAGTACTTGTCTGGCCTCTTTCAGGGTATTCGTGCACCCGTTGCAAACCGTCAGGATCGAAAGGCCCTCCTGTTCGGCCACAGCCAGGTTTCTCGCGGCCAGGGCCAGCCAGCTTTCGTAATGAACGAGTCTCAACAACGTCGGCGCCCCACAACAACTGAACGGCATGTCGACCAATTCGACACCCAGGGCCTCGGCAACCACCCGGGTCGCACTCTCGAAGCCCGGGTATTTCACCGGCATCACGCATCCCAGAAAAAAGGCATATCGCATCGGTTCATCCTATCAGAGCAGCAAGCCCGGTTTTCTCCAAGATTCCCTCCACCTCTTCCACAGGCACCTCGGGCAGGGGCTTCAGGCCAAGTTTCTCACGAATCGCGTCCGCCCTCCTGGAAACCAGGAGCGCCCTGCCGGTGTGGAGGATCGTCTCGGCGCTGGACCTGACCTTTTCCGGGATGTGACCGGTCCTGGCCGCCTCGTTCATCAGAGAACTGAGCAAGTCCGCAACGTCGATCAGCTGCGGGCAGCGATCCTCACAGACATGGCACGTCGTGCAGCACCACAGCTTCTCGTCCGTGATCACCGCCTCGACGCCGAGTCGAAGGTATGTGAGCAGGATATTCCTCGGGTTGAACCCCTCCACGGCAAAGGCCGCCGGGCAGCTGCCGGTGCAGCGAGCACACTGGTAACACTCGTAGAGGAGTTCCTCATTGAATAGGCCGGGTCGCTTCATCGGAACGCTCTCCCTTCGGTTCCTTCGGGGCAAAGGCCTCGATCCCCTTCTCGATCTCCTCAGGGGTGACCTGCTCTACGATTTCCTTCATCGCATGGATCTCCTGAGAGAATCGCAGACCCTCTGCTGCGCTGATCCAGGCCAGCCGGAGGCGGTCTTTGTTCAGACCGAGCCTGGCCATCTTCCTCCACAACCGCCGGACCCTCTTTTCGGTCTGGTGGTTGGCGTTGATGTAGTGACAGTCCCCGATGTGGCATCCGGAAACCAGCACCGCCGCGATTCCCTTGGCAAAGGCATGCTCCACGAACTTCGGGTCCACCCTGCCCGAGCACATGGTCCGCACGATCCTGACCTCGGCCGGGTACTGGATGCGGCTCACCCCTGAGAAGTCAGCGCCTGCGTAGGAGCACCAGTTGCAGCAGAAGGCCAGAATCTTGCCATCCGCCTCGAATTCGGCCAGGGCATCGATCTGCGAGAGGATCTGATGGTCTTCAAAATGCCTCATCGTGATGGCGCCGAAGTTGCATTCGGGACCACAGGCACCGCACCCCGTGCAGGCCGCTTCCACCACGGTTGCGGTCTTTGCCTCCTCGTCCACCTGAATCGCCCCGTACGGGCAAACCCGTGCACACAGGCCGCATCCCGTGCAGAGATCAGGGTCGATCCGGGAGGTAATCGCCTCCACGGTCACCTTGCCTTTGGACATGAGGATGCTGGCCCGGGAGGCAGCGGCGCTGGCCTGGGTCACGCTGTCCTTGATGTCCTTGGGGCCTTCGGCACACCCGGCCAGGAAGATGCCCCCCGTCGGGGTATCCACAGGCCTCAGCTTCGCATGGGCCTCCATGAAGAAACCGTCCGCCATGGCCGGCAGAGACAGGAGCCTCTTGACCACGACCGAATCCTTCCTCGGCTCGATTCCGACGGAAAGGATGACCATGTCCACTTCGTACTCGTAGAGCTTGCTCAGGAGCGTGTTTTCACCGATCAGCTTGAGACTGTATGTGCGGTCGTCCTGGAGAATCTCCCCGGGGATCCCCCGGATGAACATCACGCCCTCCCTGCGGGTCCGCATGAGCAGATCCTCGAAGCCCTTGCCGAAGGCGCGGATGTCCATGTAGAAGACGTAGATCTTCGTGTCGGGCCAGTGTTCTCGAATCAGCAGGGCATCCTTGATCGTGTTCATGCAGCAGACGTTGCTGCAGTACGGGTTGGATCGCTTCGACCGGGAGCCGATGCACTGGAGAAAGGCCACGGACTTCGGGACCTTCTTGTCCGAAAGACGGATCAGGTCCCCGCCCGTCGGGCCGCCCGCATTGATCAGCCGCTCGAACTCGAGGCTCGTGATCACATTCTGGAATCGATGGTAGCCGAGCTCCGTAAGGGGCGTGGGATCGTACACGTCGCTTCCCGTGCAAACGATGATCGTGCCCACCTCCAGGTCCAGGATCTCCTCCTTCTGAGAGAAGTCGATACATTTGTGCTCGCACAACTGGTAGCACCTGTCGCAGGCCACGATACCGTGCTTGTTCAGACAGGAATCCATGTCGATCAGGTAGGTCGCGGGCACGGCCTGCGCAAAGGGGGAGTAGATCGCCCTTCTCGTGGAAAGCCCGCAGTCGAACTCGTTCGGCATGTGCTGCGGGCAATCCTTGATGCAGTCCCCGCAGTAGGTGCAGTCATCGGCCACGTAACGGGGCTTCTTCTTCACCTTGACCTGGAAGTTCCCGATGTACCCATCGACCGATTCAACCTCGCTCATGGTCATCAGCTCGATGTTGGGGTGGCGGCCCACCTCGGACATCTTCGGGGCAAGGATGCAGATCGAGCAGTCCATGGTCGGGAAGGTCTTGTCGATCTGGGCCATTCGGCCACCGAGACTTGCCTCCTTCTCGACCAGGTACACCTTGTACCCGGTATCGGCCAGGTCAAGGGCCGCCTGGATGCCGGCGACACCGCCGCCAACGACCAGGGCCCTGGGCGTGATCGACACCTCTGTCTCGACCTGAGGCTCCAACAGGCGGGCCCGTGCGACAGACATCTTGACCAGGTCCTTGGCCTTCTCAGTCGCCCCCTCCCGGTCGTGCAGGTGCACCCAGCTGCAGTGCTCACGGATGTTGGCCATCTCCAACAGGTAGGGGTTCAGCCCCGCCTCGACGCAGGCGGCTCGGAAGGTGGGCTCATGAAGCCTGGGGGTGCAGGAGGCAACGACCACCCGGTTCAGTTTGTGCTCTTTGATGTCGGCCTTCATCTCCGCCTGGCCCGAATCCGAGCAGGTGTACATCGAGTCCTTGGCCAACACCACATCGTCGAGGGAAGCGGCAAATCTTGCGACATCCTCGCAATCGAGGGATCCGTCGATGTTCCGACCGCAGTGGCAGACGTAAACCCCTATCCTCGGGCCGTTCC
>JAUWSZ010000150.1 GCA_030609865.1 bacterium
GAAGACCTGAACCTCAGGAGGCCCCGCGTCAAACGAGGCAAGAGCCCGGCCGGAACAGATCTCCCGTTCTCCATCCGCCTTCGCAGGGGACCACGGGTTTACCCGTGGGGCTCCATCCTGGTATTTCGCTTGACAAAGGCATCTACCTGTCTTATATTTGAATATATGCTCATATATAGTAAAGTCCGGAGATCATGAAAAACAAAGCCATGCTACTCGAGGAGGACGGTTGCCGGGTCCGTGTCGTACACCTGGATCGCGTGAACCGTGCCCGGAGCGAAGCCATCCCGGAATCAGAGATGGAGCGCCTGGCACTCACGTTCAAGGTGCTTGGGGATCCGACCCGCCTGAAGATCTTCGTGGCCCTTTCCGGAGGAGAGATGTGCGTCTGCGACCTGGCCGCCTACCTGAGACTCAGCGAGTCTGCCGTATCCCATCAACTCAGGCGTATGCGGGAACAGGCCCTCGTCAAGCCCCGCCGTGAGGGCCAGGTTCTCTACTACACCTTGAACGACGGGCACGTGGCCGATCTGCTGAGGCTGGGGCTCGAACACGTTAGGGAATGACCCCTGCCCCGGGAGGGGTTCGGCGCTGAAACAGAAAGGATCTAAATCCCATGGATTTCATCTTCAAGGTTTTTCTGGCGGCCTGGCACCTACTTCTGGATTCCTCGGTGTACATCCTATTCGGCCTGCTGATCAGCGGGCTCCTGAGGGTATTTCTCAGCCCGCACTCGGTGGCAACACACCTGGGACAGGGCCGTTTTCGCTCCGTGTTCAAGGCGGCCCTGCTGGGAATCCCCCTTCCCCTCTGTTCATGCGGTGTCCTGCCCGCGGCCGCGGGGCTGAGAAAGCAGGGAGCGAACAGGGGGGCTACCGCAGCCTTCCTGATCTCCACACCCGAATCGGGCGTTGACTCCATCGCCATCACGTGGGCCCTGCTGGATCCGATCATGACATTGGCCAGGCCCGTGGCCGCCTTCACCACCGCCGTTGCGGCCGGAATCTCGGAAAACCTCCTGGGCCCCGGCGAGGACAACGCGATGATCGACCAAGACTTGAGGTGTCCGGTGGACGGTTGCTGCGAGGGCTTAGACTGCCCGCCCGAAGAGCACGCCCGGCATCACACCTTTTCCGAGAAGATCCTTACAGGACTGAAGTTCGCGATGACGGACGTCTGGGGGGATATCGCCTCCTGGTTCTTCGTGGGCCTGCTCCTGGCCGGCGTGATCGTTGCACTCGTCCCGGAGGAGATGATGGGCCGTTTTCTCGGGGGTGGGCTCCCGTCCATGCTCCTGATGCTGGCCGTGGGCATCCCGCTCTACATCTGCGCCACGGCCTCGACCCCGATCGCGGCCGCGCTGATTCTCAAGGGCGTCAGTCCCGGTGCGGCCCTGGTCTTTCTCCTGGCGGGCCCGGCAACCAACGTAACCTCCCTGACCGTCCTGCTGAGGATACTCGGCAAGAGGGCAACGGCAATCTATCTGACGATGATCGCCCTGTTCACCGTGCTTTTCGGCCTTGCCGTCGACCAGGTCTACGCGCACCTGGGGATCCAGGCTCGCGCCATGGTGGGTCAGGCCGCGGAGTGGGTCCCGCCCTGGGCACAATTGCTCGGAGCCCTGGCGCTCCTCGCGCTCTCTGTGAGGCCGGTCTCCCGGAGCCTTCGGGCGAAACTGGGGCGCACGGGTTCTCAGATAGGCTCGGAAGAAGGGGAACAGGGTATTTCCGTGGGGGCAGGCACGGGAAGCACGGCCTGTGAGTGCTCATCCTGTTCGGATGAGCAGGGATCAGGGATCAGGGGTCAGTCCCCCATTCCCCCGAGTAGGATCGGGGACAGCCAGTGAATTCATTGGCTATTAGGTATTAGGTTTCAGGTATTAGCCCACCCCTCTCCCCCATGGCGCGCATTCTAACGGCGGGGTGGCTGGGAGCTAATACCTAATACCTAACTGCTAATACCTGTTTATCAAAGAACTTCCGAGTCACCCCCCAATCCCTTGCCCTCCGGAGGCCGGAACCTATCGAGTGCAGCCTCACAGATCTTGTAGACGACCGCCTCATCACTCTCGGAGAAGCGACTGAGGAAATTTCGGTTGTAGAGCATCACGGCACCGTGAACCGTGCACCACAGCTCGTCCAGCAGCAGGGAGACCTCTCTCGGGTCGAACGACCCGTGCCGGTCGCTGATCTCCAGAACGACCTTCCTGTAGATCTCCCGAATCTTGACGGCAATCTCATAGGCCCTCTGCTTTTCGGTCCGGGCCACCGGCTCCAGGTTCGTCCCCACGTAGTCCTCGAACCTGGGCGCCGTGATGCTGAAGAGAAGATCGTAGTCGTTCGGATGATGGAGCCCCAAGTGCAGAAGGGTCTTCATGAAGGCCTCGAGCCGTTGGAAAGGGTCCTCATGCCGTGCATAGGCTGCCTGGTATTCTTCGTAGGTCCTTTCCGTGATCCGAGTTTGCATGGCCAGGATGAGCTCGTCCTTGTTCGCGAAGTAGTTGTACAGGTTGGCAGCGGTCATGCCGATCCTCTCGGCCACCTTGTTCATGCTCATCTTGATGTAGCCGTCCTCGTTGAGCACCGTAAGGGCCGTCTCCAGGATGCCCTGTTTTACGGCATCCACTTCATCGGGTGCGCGTTGCGGCCTGGGCATTTTCCCCTCTTGTTCGTGGAATTCAATGATCCTTGCAGGATCTGCTATGGGAGTTTACCCAGACCCGTCGGATGAGGTCAAACCTCTTTTCCGCGAGTCCGGGGACGAATCGGACGAGCGTAATTACTCGAATTTGAATCAGATCCTTCCACAAAACGCTTGACATCTCGAATTGAATGGTGATAATTTAATTGTATTAAATTAATATGACTCATTCAATGCCTTGAGTCAACTCGTCCGAAAGAGGTTCCATGGAGTCCAACCCATGCGTTGATAGGAAAGGGCCATGCAGAACAGCCAAGAATCACTCGACCTTCGGAACAGGCAAACGAGCTTCGCCGCTCTTCGGGATGGGAGCTTCGACGTTCTGGTCATAGGCGCAGGAATCACAGGATGCGGTGTCGCGCGAGACGCCGCCATGCGGGGACTGGAGGTGGCCCTGGTGGATGCAAGCGACATCGGCGCAGGCACGTCGAGCCGGTCCTCCAAGCTGATACACGGTGGGCTCAGGTATCTGGCCATGGGGGACCTCTTCGTCGTCCGCGAGGCGGCCATCGAGAGACGCACCCTTCGAAAGATCGCGCCCCATCTGGCAGCCACCATGCCCGTGGTCATCCCCGTACGGGGGAAGCTGGAGCTCGCCAAGATGCGGACAGGCATGTGGACCTACGAGAAGCTGGGCGACGTGGAGCCCCATGAGCGGCACGAGGTTTGGGATGTGAGCCGCCTACGACAGGAGGAACCTCGCGTTGTGACCAAGGTCGTTACCGGAGCCGTGGTATACCCGGAGTACGTAACCGACGACGCCCGCCTGACCCTGGCAAACGCCCGGAGCGCGGTGGGGCACGGCGCGCGGGTCGTCACCTATGCGTCCGTTGTCAGAATAATCGAGGCCGACGGCCGGGTGGTGGGGACCGTCGTTCGAGGCACACTTCCCGGCGAGAGCGAAGAGGTGGAGATTCGTGCCCGGGTCGTCGTGAACGCGGCCGGCCCCTGGGTAGACGCGGTCCGCCTCCTGGAGAACCGGAAGGCGGGGCGGAAGCTGCAGCTCACCAAGGGCATTCACCTCGTCGTGCCGCACGCTCGCCTTCCCATCCGTCACGCAATCGTAATGTCGACCCCGGACCGGCGATCGATCTTTGCCGTGCCGCGAGAAAATTTCGTCTACATCGGAACCACGGACACCTTCTTCGAGACACCGGAATACTGGCCGGAGATCACGAGAGAAGACGTGGATTACCTCCTCGACACCGTGAACCGGGCCTTCGGCGTGGAGCCCATCACGGACGAAGACATCCTTGCAGCCTGGTCGGGCCTGCGGCCGGTATTGTGGGCCGAGGGAAAGAAGCCTTCCGAAATCTCGCGGCGCCACGAGATCATGGAGGGCCCAGGAGGCATGCTCACCGTGGCAGGCGGCAAGCTGACCAGCTACCGATCCATGGCCGAACGGGTGGTGGACCTCTGTGAGAAAAAACTGGGCCGGGACCCCACTCCGGCGACCACGTCGGAAGAGCCCCTGCCGGGGGGCGACTTCTCCGGGACCTTCGAAGAGCTTAGCTCCTTTTTCGAGGCCCAGGGCCTCGTCCCTGAAGAGGCGGACAGGGCGATTCGCCTGTACGGAAAAGAGGCATTCTCCGTATTCGCTGAGCAGAAGGGCGTGGCCGCCGAGGTCCAGCAGGCAGTCTTGAACGAGGGAGCGCTGACCCTGGAGGACTACTGGTTCCGGCGAAGCGGCCGGGCCCGTTTCGGCACGGAGGCAGGCCTTTCCGACCTGGAAGCGGCGGCGGAGCACATGGGAGAGTGGCTCGGCTGGTCGGCCGCGGAAAAAGAGCGGCAGACTGAAGATTGCCGAAGCAAGCGTGAGTTCGAGATGAGTTGTTTTCAGCCGTTGCAGAAGGCAGCCCACTCATGAGTTGGAAGAAAAGGGGGGCCACATGATCAGGCTAAATTACTTTCTTCGCCGACTTCCCAATCTGTCGCTCGAGGCGTTCCAGGAGTACTGGCTCGAAAAACATGCGGTCCTCCTGACGAAGCATGCCTCTGCGCTTCGAGTACGTCGCTACGTGCAGGCCCACGCCTTGCCGGACGATCCGCTCGGTGAAATGATGCAACAGATCTACGGCACCGGCGGGGAACCTTACGACGGTGTAGCCGAATTGTGGTGGAAGAGCCCGCAGGATCTGGCGGAAGCGCTAGGAACATCCGAGGGGCAGCAAGGGGCGGCAGAGCTCCTCGAGGACGAGCGCCGCTTCGTGGATTTCTCTCGATCCTCCCTTTGGTTCGGCGTGGACATGCCCCAGATCAATCCCCCGGGAGAAATCGTTGCCAGGGAAGGCAGCACGATCGTGAAGGGCTACTACGTAGGGCGCATTGTCCCGCACCTTTCCGAGGAACAAGCAAAATTCCACTGGCTCACGTGTCATGGCCCGCTTGCGCGGCAGTATGACCAGTTCCTGCCCTATCAGCGGTACATACAGGTGCGCGCCGTCGAGGAGCCGCTTGCCGAAGAGTTGAGAGCCGCCCGCGGGGGCATGGAGGTATTCCCCACCATCGGCAACGCGGAGGTCTGGGTCGATCGCAGGGAGCTTGGTTCAGCCGCAGGGCCGGAAGTGGACGAGGCGTTCCGGTTGCTCGTTGAAGACATCAGTTACTTTGTCGATGTCCCGCGTTCAACGGTATTCGTGGCGAAAGAACACGTCATCGTGGACAAGAAGATCATCGTACCGCCCCTGCCCAAGCCTGCCTGTTAGGCAAACAACGTGACTGTCCAATGTCCAAACTTGATCCCCTTTGAGACGCCCCAATCTTAAACTAGGGCGAGCCGAAGAGCGTACTCCACTCCCACTCGAGTCGCGGCGTCCGGTCCACTCCGTCCAGCCTCCCATCGGCCCAGAGGGTCATGTCGCCGCGACCACGGTAGGCCACGCTGAGCAGGTGCAGAGAGAGAAACAGGGGGTCTTCTTCGGTCGCCAGCAAGTTCCAGTGGCTCGCGAGGGTCTTGGGCGACTCGTCGTTGTAGTACACGTCCGCCGAGAAGTCTTCATCCGGCGGTGTGAACGTCCCGTCGGTCCATGCGTTGGTGGTGATCATGGCTTCACCGTGGTGCCAGCCCGTCTGGGGCACCCGAAGGTGATAGAAGTCGGGACCGGTCTCGTAGGGATCGGCGGTCATGACCCCGCCGTGGCCCTCGGGCGTGTAGTAGTTCACGAAGCCGTGCGTCATGATCTCGTAGCCCTGCAACTCCGCAAAGACGTTCGCCAGATGGGTGGAGAGGTCGGGATCCGTCGGGAAGGTCAAGGCGTGGCGGGCCGCAACCATGCGCGACATGCGCCCCACCGATAGATCCTTGAACTGGGTTTTGTAGTCATGCAGCGAAGCCAAGGTGCCGAACTCGTTCACGGCGGTCACCACGGTTACGTAACCGGGCCAGCCCAGGTTGACCCATTCCGGTGAGCCGTCGTCAGGATCCCAAGCGCACAGGACGTGATGGTTCCCCTCAGGAACAGGAGTTATATAGTCCAGTCGACGGGTGGCCAGCGTTTTGATCGGTTCTTCGACGTAGCGCCCCCAGCAGGTGTGGCTGCGGCATGCGGATCCCCAGTCCCCAACGGTGTTCATCACTTTCAGGTCGAGCTCGTCGATCCCGGCCAGGGGGTGGGTGTCGGCAAGCGAATCCACCATGCCATCGAACTCATCCTCGATCTCGGGGGGCTGCCAGACAGCGACCAGCATCAGGGTCCGAAGATTGCTGTATTCCAAGCCGACCTTCTGCTCGAACTGGGCGACGGCATCCACGATGTGGTCCCCGAGAAGGGTCGCGTGGGCGTATCCCATTTCGTAATGGGAGCCCCACACGCGCAGTACGGTATATCCCTGGTCACTGACATTCAGCCCCTGATCCAGAATGAGCCCGTTCACACATTCGCGGTCTGCTGAATCTGC
>JAUWSZ010000146.1 GCA_030609865.1 bacterium
ATCGTCGATGCGGACGGACAGGTTCTCGAAGAGAAGCGCCCGCGTGCAAAACAAGTCATCAGCCCTCAAACAGCCTATCTGATGACCAGTATGCTCGAGAGCGTGGTGAAGGAGGGAACGGGAAGGGCCGTGCGGTCTCTCGGGGTTCCCTGCGCGGGAAAGACGGGCACCACGAACGAGTTCAAGGATGCATGGTTCATCGGGTATACGCCCGACAGGATCGCAGGGGTCTGGATGGGCCATGACCAGCCGAAGAACCTTGGGAAGCGGGAATCCGGGGGGAGAGTGGCCGCGCCGGTGTGGCTGCACTACATGAAGAAGACCCTTCCAAAGGGATCAAGAAGGGGCTTTTCCATGCCTTCCGGGATCGTGTTCTCACGAATCGACACCAAGACCGGCCTGTTGGCGACTCGCAGATCGAAGAAGACGCGTCTGGAGTGCTTCACGGAAGGAACCGAGCCCAGGGATTTTTCGCCGGAAGAGCGGGATCAGGACGAGGCGGATTTCTTCAAGGAGGAGTTCGATCCGCTTGACTCTCTCCCCGTCGCGGCTGACTTGGATAGAGATCCCCTGTAGCGTAGGTGTTCGCAGCCCAGGCTGCATCTCCCTTTAACCTTTATCGATCGAGAGAGACAGAAGGGACATGGCAAGCAAACGAAGGATACAGGATACATTGAAGTTGCTCGTGACCGATGGATGCAACCTTTCGTGCACTTACTGTGTGCCTGAGCTCCAGACAAAGAAATCGGCCAAGAGAAAAGGCTTGAAGCACACGGAGCTTCTTCGTCTGGTGAGGCCGCTGATCGAGCAGGGCGTCACGAACATCGATTTCAGGGGTGGGGAGCCTCTCACCAAGAAATGGCTCTACCCCTTCCTGGAAGAACTGATTCGGATGCCCCAGATCAAGCGTATCAGCCTCCTGACAAACGGTGTGGTCCTGAAGGATCACGCAGCCGATCTTCAACAGCTCGGCGTCCAGGAGCTCGGGATCCACGTGGATTCCCTGGATTTCGAGAGATACATGAAGATCACCCGGGGGGATCACCTGTACAGGGTGTACGCCGGACTGCAGGAAGCGGAGCGGGTCGGGATCGCAAAGATCAGGGTCTACGCCATGATCCTGCGAGGGCTGAATCACAAGGAGATCATCGATTTTGCTCTCCTGACCAAGGAAAACGCCTACGAGGTCGTCTTTCTGGAGTATTCCCCGTACGATGCGGATCAGGTCGGCGGCAAGTCACGCATCGAGCTGCATTACCCGCTCGCCAAGATCCGGGAGGAGATCGACAACTTCCAGAAGCTCCTGCCCGTCGAAGGCAACGCGAACCGGGAAGGGTTCTACAGGTTCGAAGACGGCAGGGGGGTGATCCGGTTCGTCAGCCCGGTGAAGGCCCACAAGTGCGTTCGCTGTACCCGCATCGTGCTGACCACGGAGGGGCTGCTCAGCCCCTGTTTCCTCACGGACAAGACCGTGGATATGCGCCCCTTGCTTGCGCTGAAGGAAGGGCAGGAATCGCCGGGCGTGATGGAAGCGCTTCGCAAGGTCGTCCGGTCTCGTCCCCGCAAGATCCCGAAGCTGGACAAGCCTTTTCGCAGCTGTACGCAGTTTGCGTTCCTTGATGAGTAGGCCCGCCTGGGAGGCTGTCCGAGAATATCCTTCTACTGCGATTCCGACTGCATCCTGGCCTGCTGTGTCAGGATCCACAAAACCGTCCTCGATGTGCAACGAGCACACCTGCGGCGATTTTGCGGACCCTTCCTTGCATCCCAGGCGCATTCGAAATCTCGTAACGAAGCTATTCTCGGATAGCCTCCTAGAGATCCGATTTCTTCGGGATCTTGTGGGAGCAAGGGACCTTTGTCTGGCACATACCGCAGCCGCCCACGAAGACGTTGAACTTGGGCCCGTGTTCCGGCACCACCTTGTTGAGGAGAAAGTCCAGGCATTTCATGTGGTCTTTCTTCTCCGGGGTGATCGCGCCGGCCGGGCATCGCTCGATGCAAAGGCCGCAGGTTCCCTTTTCATCGTGGAGGCAGTTATCCCTCAGTCCGAGCGTGCGGGGCGTGGGCTCGATCTCGAGATCCGTCACAACGGTGCCATAGCGCCCTGCGCATCCTTTCTCGGAGATGAGCGCGTAGGAAAGGCAGAACGTCCCCAGACCGGCTACGTAGGCGGAGTGGCGCTCCGACCAGTTGCTTGAGGCGAGCTGCATGTCGAACGCGTCCGAGCGTACCGGAGCGACTGCCTCGTGTCCTTTGCTCCGGAGGGTCTCGGCCAGATGGTCCCGGAGCGCCTCGTTGAATACTTCGCCATGATGGCGTGCGAGATACCACTCCGTGGAAGACATTCCCTCCGTATAGTTCGACTTCACCACCTCCGGGGTAAAGGGCAGGAAGGTTGCGATCACCGTCCTGGCCCCCTCGACCCAATCCTGCGGCATCCGATGATGGGGTCCGATGACCTCATCTCGTTTCAGGTCGGCATACAACGGGTCCTGCGCCGAGGCGAAGCCCACGAGAGGGCTGTCGTAGATTCTCATGCCGCCGCATTCGGGTATCGAGTTTCCTTCCGCCTCATCGACGAATGATTCGATCGTGCTGATGATCTCTTCGCGTACGGTCATTTTAACCTCCTCGCGCTTCGTTTTCTTCCGTCCCCCGATTCATCCGCCTTCGCAGGGGACTATGGCCTTGCCTGTGGGCTCCATCGTAGCGCATCGAGGCCCTTACTTCCAGATCATTGTCCAGGCCGCCGTACTATTTGACACATACGTTTCATCCCTCGTATTGTGAGTCCCCTTGACAAGAAGAGAGGAAGAAGAGCAAAGGAATCGGGGGGGCCGATGCAGATTGACGTGAAGCGAGTCGAGGGCTCGAAAAGCAAGTATTTTAAGGACTTCTATCTTCTTCCATCCTTGGTTCACGCAGGAAATGACAACTGGGTGCCCTGGTTTGTTGGGGATATGAAAGAGTTGGTTGACAAGAAACATCCGCTTTTCGAACACACCTCGGGGGAGTTCCTCGTGGCCACCCGGGACGACAAGGTTGTGGGCCGGATCTTCGTTTTCGAGAACGCGCGGTACAACCAGACCCACGAGATGAAGAGTGCTCATTTCTACTTCTTCGATTCGGTCGATAGCCGTGAGGTTGCCGACCGCCTTCTCCAGGCGGCTGTGGACTGGGCAAAAGGGAGGAGCCTCGAGCTTCTGTTCGGCCCCATGGGGTTGGGGGGCGTAACGGGCGGCGGCCTGCTCATCGAGGGCTACGAGCATCGTGCCGCCATGACCATGATGATGTACGACCAACCCTACTATCGTAAGTTGATCGAGGAATTCGGGTTCGCGAAGTATATCGATAACTATTCCTTCTACCTGCCCACCACGGCCCGGCTTCCGTCCGCCCTCAGAGAACCGGCGGATGCACTCTTACGGGAAGGCAAGTTCCGGGTATTGGAGTTTCGTTCCAAAAGAGAGTTCGCCAAGGTTGCCGATGATGTGGGGGACGTCTTCATCGCAACCCTGGGTGACCATGCGGGCAACTACTTCCTTTCCGAGGGCGAGCTTGCCCGCTTGAAGAAGAGCCTGATTCGAGTCGCCAATCCGGAGTTGATCAAGGTCATCGCTTATGAGCAGAAGGTCGTTGGATTCCTTCTTTGTTTTCATGATCTGTCGGCAGCGATCCAGAAGAGCAAAGGGAGACTGAATCCGCTGAGCATGTACCGCTTGATGAGGGAATACAAGAAATCGGATTGGCTTCTCATCAACGGCCTGGGGATCCTGCCGGAGCACCAGGGCAGCGGCGCAAACATTCTGCTCTATGCCGAGGTGGAGAACGTCATTCGGAAGTACACGCAATTCAAGCATCTCGAAATGGTGCAAATCCAGGAAACGACCGCCAAAATGCTGAGCAACGTGGAGACCCTGAAGGGCAAAACCCACAAGATCCACCGAATGTATCAAATGCAACTGTAACGAGTTACAGAAGAAGCGCTGACGATCCCTCCAGATTGTTGACAAATTTATCTTTCATGAGAGATAATAAAAGATTGCGTAACCGCCTCTAACCCCACCACTCGAGGAACCTAGAAGTGAAGATCGCCTTTCCTTCCCAGGATGACAAGGGCGCGGAGAGCGCCGTTTACAGCCACTTCGGATCGGCCGGTTTCTTCGTCATCGTGGAAAGCGAAGACGGTACGATGGAGACGGCCGTCAACCAGGATCGAGAACACATGCACGGCCATTGTCAGCCCTTGAAGGCCCTGGGCGGAGCGACAGTGGATGCCGTTGTGGTGGGGGGTATCGGCGCCGGGGCTCTGCGGGGACTTCTGGCGGGCGGCATCAAGGTCTACCGTGGCGTAGAAGGCACGGTGGAGGAAAACCTGCAGTTGATCAAGGCCGGCCGTCTTCCTGAGTTTACGTTCGACCAGACCTGCGCCGGGCACGGCCAGAGCGGTGGGTGCAGCCACTAGAGAGGATCAGAGATGAAACAAGCTGATGCTTCTGTTGTTGAGGACAAGGGTTCTGTCCGGGAGATGCTTTCCGGGTCCGGGTATTCCGAGAAGGCGATCGACTACTACCTCGAGCAGGCGAATATGGGCAGCCTGAGCGACGCGGACCAGGTCAGCGAGTTGACCGGGCCGTGCGGCGACACGATGAAGGTCTATCTCAAGCTGGAAGAGGGGCAAATCAAAGACGCCAAGATTCAGGTTATGGGTTGCCCCGGCGCCGTTGCGTCCGCCATGGTGGCGATGGATCTGGCAAAGGGCAGGACGGTGGAGGAGGCCTTGGAGATCAAGGACCGGGATATCGTTCGCATCCTGGAGGAACTTCCCGAACAGAAAGTTCATTGTGTACGGCTTGCCGTGAAGGCCCTGGAAAAGGCCCTGAACGAGTATGCCGGCGACAACAACGCCAAAGATACGGAGGAACACCATGCCACTGTATGAATATCTTTGTCAGGACTGTGGACAGCTGAGTGAAATCCTTGTTTCCGGCTCGGCAAACCAACCCCTGTGTCAGGCCTGCGGCAGCGCCAGCCTGAAGAAGCTGCTTTCCGCCCACGCCTCCCCGTCCGTGGGTTCGAGGGACCGCCTCCCCGGACCCGGGGACACCGCCTGTTGCGGTTCTGCGCCCGGGCAGGCTGCCGGTTGCGCAGGGCCGGGAAGTTGCTGCGGCAAGAACTAACGCGGCTTGCGCCGCAAGGTGAAAGTCGAAAGGGTCAAGGCGAAAGAGGAAAAAGCCTTTAGCTGTTAGCTTTTAGCCATTAGCCCACCTCCCCTCCTTCTCAGGCATCCTCGTGGGGGTAGCGGCTGGGAGCTAACGCCTAATAGCTAACAGTCAATAGCCAAAAATCGGGGGTCAGGCCCCGCCTCCATCCTGCCAGCATGACCTTCCCGCAACATCTACTGAAAGACTCTGATTTAGCTAAGTACTCATGCTCACAAATGCGGCCGCGCAATATGCGGACATTGCGAGGGAGCAAGAGCGACCGCGGCAATCTCCGTGCTCCGTATTCTTTTCGCAGCGAAGCCGGGGGACAAGCCGCGTCGCAGCAGCGCATCACAGTCTCCGCTCCGCTTCGATTTCCTGGGCCGATGCTCCTCGCAATATCCAGGGAATAGCATCCTTCAGGGGTCGATGTGCGCGGGGCCTGACCCCTGGTCCCTTTCTTGACACGCTGTTTCCCGGGTGCAATAGTCGCGTCCTGATATGGTCAAGACAAAGTCACATCTACGCGATAGTGGCCCCCGCTTGCTCGAATACGTGCTGCCGGGCGGCTGGAAGGTGCTCGTGGGCCGAACGGACGCCGACAACGACCGGCTGAGCCTCAAGGTGGCCAGGCCGGATGATTGGTGGTTTCACGTTCACGGCATGCCAGGCAGCCACGTGGTCCTCCAGTGTCCTCCCGGCGAAGAGCCGGATCGGGACACACGCAAGCGCGCCGCCGCTATCGCGGCCTACCACAGCAAGGCGAGGGAAGGAGGCGTTGTTCCGGTCTCATGCACCCGTGCACGGTACGTCACCAAGCCTCGTGGCGCGGAGATAGGCACCGTGCAGATCCGCAAGGAAGTCGTGCTGAAGGTTCGCCCGGCGGCGGGAGAGCTGGCCACGGAAGCTGCGAGCGACTCCACCTGACACGCGGCCCGAACGAACCCTTCACACAAAATGCTTGACATGATGGTACCAGAATGATACTATCTATTCATGCCCCCTAAGATAAAACAACTCATCAAAGAGCTTGAAAAGGCAGGCTTTGTTAATCGGGGCGGCAAAGGCCGTCACCGCAATTTTGTTCATCCGAAGGTGGAAAAACCTGTAACAATTTCCGGCAAAATTGGAGATGATGCCCTGCACTACCAAGAAAGGGATGTCAAGAAAGCGATTGAGGAGTCGAAGAAATGAGAAATGCCGATCGTTATCTAAAAATAGTTGAATGGTCTGAAGAGGATCAATGTTATGTGGGCACTTGTCCAGGTCTTTTGTATGGAGGTTGCCACGGAGATAATGAAGCGAGGGTTTACAAAGAACTGTGTGAAATTGTAGAAGAAAACGTTGCTCTATATGAAGAAAACGGCAAACCTCTTCCCCCTGAAACCGCTAGAAAGGAATATTCTGGCAAATTCCTACTTCGACCCGGAAAGGAATTGCACAAAGCCCTTGCTATACGTGCTCTTCAGGCAGATGAAAG
>JAUWSZ010000215.1 GCA_030609865.1 bacterium
CGGGTTTGCCCTGACCTTTGACGGCCAGCAGGCCTCGCTGTGGGAAGGCCTCTTGACCGCTCCTATCAACACCACAAGTGGGGACGAAGCGATCGAGTGGGTCGGGAGGCCCGGCGCAAGGATCCTGGAGTTGGCGTTCGGCCCT
Organism: bacterium; assembly: GCA_030609865.1. Next base: position 146 of record JAUWSZ010000215.1, read on the forward strand.
TGCGGCACCTTCCCGAAGCTGCTCGAGGCCATCGGTGAAAAGGGGGAGATCCATGGTGTGGACAATTCACACTATTACGTGGAGCGAGCGAAGGAGGAATTCCGGAACGAGCCCAGGATCAGACGCCTTGTGGAAGCAGATGTCAATGACGGCCTCTCCTACTTCGAGGAGGACACGTTCGACGGGGTGATGTTCATGGGTACCCTCCAGTTTGTGAAGGATCCTCCTCGACTTTTCAACGAATTCAAGCGAATCATCAAGAGGCGAGGAAAACTTGCACTGGGAGCATTTCACACGAACAAACCGTGCTTCTCAAATCCGGCCCTTCATCTCCACATGAATATGTTCGATCCCCCGGCATTCGAATACCCGGCCCAAGACGTCCAGACGTGGCTCCGGGAAACAGGCTTTGAAACGAACATTACGGTGGAGTTCGGGAGTTACTGCTCCCTGTATGCAGAAAACCTGCCCGAGATAGCCTTTGGCTGATGAAAGAGAGAACCCACCCGTCGTGAACGAGTCCGACGCATACACGTACTACTGCAGGCCGGACCTGGGGGAGTTCCTGAAGGCCATCCGACTGGACATCCCCTACCACCGGGCCAGCGGGGATTACCTCTACTATCTGCAGGACGATCAAGAGGTCGGGGTCCTGGATCTGCTTGGAGGTTACGGAGCCTTGATCCTGGGGCACAACCACCCAGAGATCGTCCAAGCCGCAAAAGAACTCCTGGAAAAGGGGACCCCGATCCATGCCCAGGCCTCGATTCGTTCAGCGTCAGCACTCCTGGCAAAAAGGCTTTCCGATGTTGCGCGCTCGTTCTCGGGCGAAACCTATGTGGTCACCTTTGGGAACTCAGGCGCAGAGGCAGTGGAAGCGGCCATCAAACATGCGACTCTGGAGATCAGCCGGAAAATCGAACGGATCCTCAGAGACATCGAACACAGATTCACAAGGCTGGAGGATGGGCTCGAGAAGAACAGCTGCTATTTGCCAAAAAACGCGTTGAATGAATCCATTTTTGGAAGAAGCGGAATGGAGGTCCGAAGCCTCGAGGATCTCCGTGCTCACGTCCTGCGGCACAACAGCCTGGTCTTCCAGCGTCCTCCCGCATTCCTTGCGCTCGAAGGATCCTTCCACGGGAAGACCGTGGGGGCACTCCACCTCACCGCGAACCTCACGTACCGGGAGCCTTTCCAAAGGCTCGGCCTGAAGGCAAAATTCCTGAGAAGAGACGATATCGAGGATTTTGACCGTGCCCTTACAGAGGAGATTCGACCGTACTATAGCGTGGACCTTGATGAGAGAGGGCATATCCGGGTTCTGAAGCAAGAATTCCTCAATGTATCCGCCTGTATCGTAGAGCCAATCCAGGGAGAGGGAGGGATCCGGCCGCTGGCCAGATCGTACCTGAAGAAGCTGCAGGAACGGTGCTCCTCGAACGACATTCCTCTGATCCTGGATGAAATCCAGACCGGGATGGGGAGAACAGGGAGCATTCTGTACGCCCATAAGTTGGGAATCAAGGGAGACTATTATCTTCTTTCAAAAGGCCTTGGCGGCGGACTCGCGAAGATTTCCGCCCTTCTGATTGCTCAAAGGCGGTACAAGCCTGAATTTTCCTTGCTTCACACTTCCACCTACGCAGAGGACGATTTCTCTTCGACGGTCGCACGGAAGGCTCTGGATATTCTGGAAGGCGATGATGGCGCCCTCCTGACGATGTGTGAAGAAAAGGGCCGGTATTTGATCGAGGGGTTGCGAAAGATCCAAGACCGGTATCCCGAGGTGATCAAGGAGGTACGTGGTGACGGGTTGATGATCGGCCTGGAATTTCAGGACCAGTACCATTCCTCAAGCAACATACTCCGCCAGCTCAGCCACCAATCCGATCTCGTTTATTGTATCGCCGGCCATTTGCTGCAGGAGCACAGGATCCGTGTAGCCCCCACCCTGAGTCAGAGCTTTACCCTACGCGTGGAACCTTCCCTCTTGATCCCCTATGTGGAAATGGACAGGTTCCTTTCAGCCATTGAACAAGTTGCAGAAATCCTCCACTACAGGGACACCTTCCATCTCTGCAAGTACATCGTGGGGATGGAGACCCCCTCCGAGCGACCCGAGGTTCTGGACTATCGGCACAACCGGGTGGAAGACCCCTCTTCGGAGAAGGCAAGGAGAGTGGCCTTCATTGGCCACTTCATCGAAGCAAGACACTGTGCTGATTATGACGAAGCCTTGAAGCGGATGCAGGAGGACAAACTCGATCAATTTCTTCGCAGGATGGAGCGCCGAATCAAACCCTGCATACTCAGCCGGGTGAATGTGAGGTCCAGGCTGGGGGATGTAGTGAACTTCAACTTCATCGGCTTAACGCTCACTTCGCGCCGGATCGTTGAGTTGATGCAAGCGGGTGACCTGGCCTTTGTCAGGAAACTCATCGACGAAGGCATAGAACTGGCGAGGAAATGCGGCTGTATCGCCGTCGGCCTGGGGCAGTATACGTCCATCGTCACCCGCAACTGTACGGATCTTATCGAAAAAGATATGGCCATCACCTCCGGGAACTCGCTGACGGTTGCGATGGGGATCGAGGGACTCCTGAAAGCAGCCCAAGAAAAAGGGATCGCCCTGGGCGCCACGACACTTGGCGTCGTAGGTGCCGGCGGCAACATCTGTCGAGTATACTCGAGTATCATGGCGGACAAGGTCCACCAAATGGTCCTTTTCGGGAATCCGCGACCTGGAGCGGCACAGAAGTGCTATCAGACCGCATTCAGCATCTATCGAGATCTGATCGAAGAAATGCGTTATCGCCAAGGGGAAGAACTGGAAGGGATTGGGGCAAACATCTATGACACCAAGAGCGTCCAGGCGTTACTCAGGAAGAAGGAGGTAGGAAACGAACCGGGCAGAGCCCTATTCTACAGCTTGAGAGAAGAGTTGGGTGAGGACCGATTCATTCGCATCTCCCAGGATCTGGGGGAACTCAGGGAGACCCCTCTGCTCGTCACTGCAGCGAACGCAGCAGAGCCGTTCATCGGTCCTGAGCATCTCCGTCAGGATGCTGTCGTCCTCGACATCGCCGTCCCCATGAATACTCGGCCCGAAACAGAACAACAACGTCCCGACGTACTCGTGATACAAGGCGGCATCGTGAAGCTCCCTTACGGAGAGGATGTTGGTGTCAAGGCCATCCCCCTCAAGCCTGGGACCGTATTCGCGTGCATGGCCGAGACGATGCTCCTGGGACTTGCCGACATGGGAACCCATTACTCGTACGGGGACATTCAGAAAAAACAGGTGAAAAAGATCGGTGAGATTGCGAGCATTCACGGATTCACCCTCGCGGATTACAGGACACAGAAGTCCTTCTGACTACTCTATGAATCGCCCATCCACGGTATAGCGGTCTCTTTCAGCAGCCTCGAGGATGGGGAGATAGTTGGCGATGGATCGTTCGAGTGCCCTGATTCTGCCTCTGAGATTGTGTCCTTGAGCCGCGACCTGAAACCGCCCCTGGAGCAGATGCGCGAGGATCTGTTTGCCGCTCACCGCCTCCCTGTGGACTCGCATGATCTCCCTTTGCAGAAGGCTCGGCTTCATGTTCTTGGGAAAGTAGACCACGTAAATCCCGTTGAAGTATCTCCAGTCTTCCACGATGCGGGCATTCAGTTCCGCGCCCGCGTCTTCGGTGGGCATCATGAACTTCGGGAAGATCCAGAAACCGTCAAGCCTCGTTTTTTGGGCGAACTCATAGATTTCCTGGCACGAGTCGAGGTGGTCCGGGTCCATTCCGACGATGAAGGAGGCAAGGACGTGGATTTTGTCTCCGTGGATTCTGTCGACGGCCCACTCGATATACTCCCGATCAACACCTTTGCCCAGGGATCGGAGACTCTCGTTGTTGAGCGATTCAAACCCGATCAGCAGGGTCCTCACCCCTGCCTTCCGCAGGAGATGCAGCATGTCGGGATCCTCTGCAACCTCGAAGCGTGAGAACGCAAAGAACTTGATCCCCAGATTCTCCGCGATGATCCTCTCCAGCAGTCTCTTGGTACGCGCAGGATTGGCTGTGAAGTAGTTGTCGACAATGAAGAAGGAATTCCCGTACTTGCGCCTGCGTCTGAGATCCTCGATGACGCTCTCGACGCTCCTTGTCCTGTAGGCTGATCCGAACATCCGGGTCACCACACAGAAATTGCACTTGTGTGGGCATCCCCGGGAGGTCTGCAAGGTTGGCAAAGGCAGGAGTCTTCTTTGCGCAGCCAGAAACTTTGGCATTCTCGCAAGATCGTCATACCCCCTCACAAGGGAGTAGTCCGGAATCGTCTCAAAGGAGGAAACACATCCCCTCTCGGGCGTATGCACGATCTCGCCAGCCTCGACATAGGCGACCCCTCTGATCTCAGAGAGATCTCTGCCTTCCACAATTCCTTCCACCAGTTCTGGAAGGGTCTCGTCACCCTCTCCCTTTGCGATGACCAGAAACGGCAGCCTTCTGAGCAGTTCGTCCGCCATGTAGGTGGCAAAGGTACCCCCCACAACCATGGGAATCGACCACGTCTCGTGAATTCGCGAGGCCAGTTCCTTGAATCTCTCCCAGGAAGGCGCAATCATGGTGAAGCACACCAGATCCGACTCCGCGACACGGTTCCAGTCGATCGGTCCGACCCTTTCGATGAAGACCTCGGCGTCGTGGCCGCAATCCCGGACAATGGTGGCCAGAAGGGGCAACCCGTACATGGGCATGACCACTTGGTCAGCGAGATTCGGGTCTGGATTGGAGGGGAAGATAAAGGTAACCTTGGCCCTTCTCATGTCCTGGACCTCTCTGAAGAGACGAGATGAAAGTCCTCACCAGATTGTGATGCTCTCCCCTGTCGAAGTCAACAAGATAGGCTGCGTGCAAAGGGTGGGGGTTCGCTCGCGCGGGAGATGGGCGTGCGTTTGATCCCCGGTTTTCTAATCTGCTATGATTCATAACTCTCCGGGAAAAAAAGGGAAAGGAAACGGAAAATGATTCGGCTGGAAAAACAGGACGGTGTCGGCATCATGACGATGGACTACGAGCGCGAAAACAGGTTCCACCCGGACTTCCTCAGGGCAATGATGGACGGGCTCGACGAAGCGGAGAAGGACCCGGAGGTCAGGGCGATCGTCCTCACCGGAGGGGACCCCAAGTTTTTCTCGAACGGACTCGACCTGGACTGGCTCACGGCCAACGGCGACGACATGGACAAGGTGCTCGGCTACCTGAAGCTCGTAAACGACATGTTCAAGAGATGGACCCTCTATCCGAAACCGACGGTGGCGGCCCTGAACGGGCACACCTTTGCGGCCGGCCTCTTCATGGCCGCGCACATCGATTTCCGCTTCATGCGTGAAGACCGGGGATGGATCTGCATGCCGGAGGTGGA
>JAUWSZ010000029.1 GCA_030609865.1 bacterium
CCCAGGGCGGTACCGACCCTTACCATGCCCTGCATCACCAGGAGGAACTCGTAGACACACACGGCCAGGACAAAGGTTGCCAGCAGCGAGAAGACCAGGGGATGGAGGAAGGCGGACCCCAGGACGGAACCGGTGATCACAAGATAGGTGAAGTACTTGACCCACATCTGCCTTCGGTCTTCCGGGTCAACCTTGCGGGCCAGGTTTCCTGCAACGATCAGGATCGCTCCGATGGCAAAAAGGGCTGCGTAGATCCAGAGAACTTTGATTGCCAAGGCCCTCTCCTTCTGATTCCAAACCATCCGGTGACCCGGCAGCAAGGAGTGCCGGCTCCCGGAATCGGTCGCCTAACTCGAGCGGTCAAAGCCCGGCTTCACCAGGATGCCCATTTTCATGAGTATGGGATAGATGGTAAGCTGAAAGAGAATCAATACAAGCAAGCCCCATAAGATTGGAGGCCAGGTGTCTTCCAGCCAGACCATGATGGGGATAAACGCGATGAATGTGCCGTAGTTCGTGAGGCTCTTCCAGCCGAACTTCCAATGCGTTGTTACCAGGCTGGTAATGGGATACTTGATGGGCGCCAGGCAGAGGACGATCAGGACTGCCGTGTACAACGTAGGCCACAGAGGATCCAGCCCCAGAAAGTAGAACAGAAAGATGGAGAAGAAGATCGGAGTGGATCCGAGAGAAAACCCTTGCCGGAGCACATTCTCCTTCATCGAGTATTTCAGGCTGCATGTCATCGCTGCAAGAAGGCAGATGGGGATTCCCAGGTGGGGGAGAAAGACTCCGTTCCTCCAAAAGAAGACCATCGGGACGAACGTGAGGGAGACCACGTCCGTGATCATGTCAATGTACTCGCCCGAGACAAGAGGGATTCGTTCCTTGACTCGGAACCTTCTCGCCAGCGTCCCGTCCGTAAAATCAATGACGATCGGAAAGAAGATCAGTCGCGCCGCCAAGTCGTTCTGGTTATGGAAAAGGGCAAAGATCCCGCCCATGGAGAGCGCCAGGCCACTCAGCGTCCACAGGTGAACGAGAAAGTACTTGCTGAACAAGAAGCCCACAGGTATACCCCCTTCAGATTTACGGATGTCGTGTCGTGAACAGGGAGGCTGGATTCATGGAACTACACGATACGGACCTCCCCCTTGTCCCCGTCTACCTCGATCGTCTGATTGTCTCTTAGGAGAGCCGTGGCGTCGTTGACGTTCAGTACCGCCGGTATTCCATACTCCCGGGCAATAATGGCTGCATGGGACAGAAGCCCCCCCGTCTCGGTGATCACGGCGGAGACCAGGTTCAGCACCGGCGTCCAGCCTGGATCGGTAAAAAACGTAACCAGTACGTCATCCTGCTCCAGCGTGTGGGTCTCGGAGATGTCTCGAATCACCTTCACGCGCCCTCTTGTTACCCCGGGACTGCAGCCGATTCCCTGAAGCACCTGATCTCCGCCGGTCCCTTTCCGTATCTTCTCCTCGATCTTCCACCTCGACCCGATCTCATTCGGGTTTCGGAAGTTACGGAAGGATGCGTTGTAGTCCTTGTTCTCCTGGATGATTGCGTCTGCCTCCTCGGGAGTCATCCGACCCTCCAGCACGTCGAACACCTGCCTGAAGCTCAAGAAGAAGATGTCCCTTGCCTCCCTGATCAGGCCCTCCCTGACCCACCGGTGGGCGATTTCGATCGTGTACCTGCGTACGAGGTAGTATGTGCGGGTCGACCGGTCGCGCATCTCCTCTCGCCACCAAGCATAGTCCCGAACCAGTTTCATCCGCTTGAAAAAACTCCTCTTGGAGAAGGGGAAGAGCCTGGATAATAATCCCTTGCCGAAAGCGACCTCCGCCTTTTCCTTTTCGGCCAGGTAGAGTTCATACTGCCTCTGATGGAGGACCTCCGGGTTGTGTGTCTCGTCGTGGGCTCTCAAGTAGTCCTTCAGCGTCTCCAACACAAATTCGATGTCTTCGTCCCAGCGCGGGACCGTGATGTCCAGCTCCGTTCGACTGTGATACCGGTATTTTTCGATATAGGCTCTTGTTTCCGCCCAAACGCCCTGCCCCTCCACCGAGGCACGAACCCTGTCGGCCATCTCTCGGGTGTCCATGTCGAGCATGGACTCCTTCAGGCCTGGCTCCTTCACAATTCGATCGGCAAGCTTCCACAGGTCGTGCAAGGGCATCAAGGCTCTCAAGTGGGGAATGCCGGAAATGGCGTTGAGATAAGAGATGCCATGTCCCTTTCCGTTGAGCTTGTCCAGGGATAATTTGAAGTCGATCTTGCTGTTGGATTGGTTGAAAATGGTCAGGAAGTAATTGGATTCCATCCGGAAATAGATCTTCTCGATCAACTCCTTGTAGTGGGGAATGAGTTCCTGGGTGGAAAGCTCGCGGATCGGAAGCCGGTCCCATCTCTTCTCGATCTCCTCAAACTCGACTTCGTACGCCTGATCAAAGGCGAGCTGCTTCCGGTAGGTTTTGTTGAGGGCCAGAACCGCGGGAATAGCCTTGATGAGTCCCCAGGGCGTGACAGGTGTTGTGACGCCATCGCCTTCGTAGGTCATCTCGATGGAGAGGTCCTTGTCAAAGTTGCGTTCGTTGAAGCCCGGGATGTTAAACAGACAGCGTTTTACGGCACCCACGTTCCAGTAAGGCCTGCCAAAGAACATCTTTCCCCAGTCATCACGGTCGATCTCTCCCTTGAGGAGTGTGAGGCTCTTCATGTAATCAGGCATACTGTGACGCCAGACGTAGTCATACAACGACCACATGAAGGGGGAGCAGACGGCTGCCGACACCCCTCCATCACGGAAATCCGCAGTGGTCCATTCGTCCATGTCGTTGGGAAAAGAAATCGTGGTGATGGGACGTGTCTGGAGAAGATGCAACCTGTCTTCCGCATAAGCGAATTCTATATCCTGGGGTGCTCCGTAGAGCACCTGCACCTTTCTCCCGACTCGAGCGATTTCTGCGAGCTGCTCTTCATTGAGGCATGGCCTCTCCCGGTCCTGGGCATCCACCTCGAGTTCGCAGGTACCTGCCTCCGAACGGGCGACCTTCGTCCGTTTTTCCCCGATTCGAGATCTTAGAGGCTTGTGGGACCGGACATCCAGGACGAACTGATCCGGGTTGACCTTCCCCGACACCAACCCTTCCCCCAATCCCCAGGTGGCCTCCAACATCATCTCCGTATCCACACCTGTCAAAGGGTTGACCGTGAAAAGAACACCGGAGACATGGGCAGGGACCATCTCCTGTACCACAACAGCCAGTTGCATCTGTTCGTGGGGCAGCCCGTTCTTCTCGCAATAGGCCCTCACCCGGTTGTTCCATGCAGAGGCCCAGCACCTGCGCAGGTTTTCTTCCAGCGCCTTCCGGCCCACTACGTTCAAGTAGGTTTCATATTGTCCTGCGAAACTCGCCTCAGGAAGGTCCTCCATGATGCCCGAGGACCGGACCGCCACGGGCCTTCCCTGAAACATCTTCTCGTACAGATCCCCTATCTCCTGGAGCATGTCCTTGGGAAGAGAAAGGCGGGGAACCGTTCCTGGGACTGATTCAGGGCCCTGTCCGCCGGAAAGCAGGGCCGCCCGGACATGTCCAAAGGCCTCGGTTGTTACGCAGAACCCGGCCGGCACGGTAAACCCTTCCCTCATCAACTCGGCAAGACCCATAGCCTTCTTGCCGACAAAAGAGAAGTCCTCTCCTTTGATGTCTTGTAAAGGAACCACACATCTCGCCCTGGCGCCCCCCCTTTACATAACAGAATACTATTATTTCGTATGGATCATAACAACGTTCTTTCAACTTGTAAAGGCCTATTCGGACAGAGTTGACAAGTTGGCCCGTGTCGCACATAGAATGACGTCACCTGAGCATCTGTTGCTCCTATCTGCCTTTCCGAGGCTGGATGATGTCCCCACAATCGAAACGCCTCTTGCTTGCCTTCCCGCACGGTGGGTTCCTCGCTCACACGGTAAGACTGCTGGAAATATCGAAGACCCTCCGAGAGCAAGGCTATCGCGTGCTCTTCTTCTCGCAGGGCGCGTACACGGAACTGATCTCCCAAGCCGGCTTCGAGGTGGAGGAGATCTTCACCCTGGACCCACAGTGGCTCATGGACCGGCTTCGCTACGGAGATGTGGAGTTCTACTCCCAGCAGACGTATGAACGCAGTGTTCAGGAAGAGTTGAGTGTCTTCAAACAGCACGAGCCTGCTGGCGTGCTTGGTGACCATCGGTGGAGTCTCCGCTCCTCCACGGAGATCGCGCGCGTTCCGTATGTATCCATACTGAATGCAAGCTGGACTCGATTCTGGGAACTTCCTCTGCGGCCCTATTACCATCATCCCATGACACGGGCCCTCGGAGGGGGAAGACTGGCCCGCATGCTGATAGGCCCTCTGCTACCGCTCTTGGCAGGCCTTTTCAAGAAAGCAGGAGCCAGGGAACAGAACCGCTGGCGCCGGGAGAACGGATTGAAGGAATACGACGTCCATCTGGAATCCTTTGAGGGAGACCTGAACCTTCTCGTAGATATACCCGAGTACTCTCCATGCAAGGCACTTCCGCCGAATTTCCGTTATGTGGGCCCCCTGTTCTGGGAACCTGACATCCCGGTGCCGGACTGGCTGGAGGCGTACAATAAAAGCCGATCCGTGGTCTATCTCACCTTTGGATCCACGGGGCTTCCTCAATACTTCGCCGTGGTGCTCGATCTGTTGAAGGATCAGGATGTGGACGTAATCGTCACCACAGCAGGTCTTGCCGAGATCCGGAACCCTCCGGAAAACTGTCGCGTGGCCGAAATCCTGCCCGGATTCGCCATCCAGAGGATCACAGACCTCATGGTCTGCCACGGGGGGAACGGGACCATCTACCAGGCACTGTCCGCCGGGGTCCCCCTGGTGGGCATCCCCACGTGCATTACCCAGGAAATCGAAATGGATCAGGTGGAGCGTTTGGGCTGCGGTCTTCAGGTCAACGAGGTGAGGTTCCGGACAAAGGAACTCGCCCGTGCCATCCACCGGGTACTTTCGGAGCCCGGCTTCACGCAACGGGCCCGAGCCATCCAGAATGCGATTGTCCCCTGCCGTCCCCGAGAGAGAGCCGCGGAAGAGATCACCCGATTCCTCGGGGATTGAGGATCTCTATGGACGGTCTCAAGGGATAGCGCTCCAAGACGTCAGGATAGTTCTCCGGCAAAGGGTCCTTTCCCTCTTTCACAAGGACCGCAGCCACCAGACCCTCCAGAACGTTTGCCCCAAAGGTCCTTCCCTGGATTCGCGGCGCGGTTGCGATCAACCTGTGAACGCCTGCCCTGGCCAGCATCGCACGGTCTTCATCCGTGGTGGTGTTGGTAATCACGACTTTTCCCGTTAAGTCATCCGGGGCGAATTTTCGTATCAGGAGAAAATCCCCTGCCAACACATCTGCCCATGAGAAGTACTTCTCATGCTTGGGTGTTCGCACATCCTGCTTCTGGCCCTGGGGATAGAAAAAGCGGATCGGCATCTGCCGGGCTGCGGGCAGCAGGACTCTGGCCAGGGACCGGCCGGTTCTCAGACTACGTATGGGGAGGGGAATCCCCATTGTAAAAAGCAGGTCACCGAATATCATCGGGCAACCCTGATCCCAGAAGAGACGGCCCATGGCGTATCGTTCAGCTAGGGACATGAAAAGGACGCGATGATCGGCCGTCAAGTGGCCATCTTCGAACAGTTCCCTGAGAATCTTCACCTCCAGGGTCGTCTTCAGGCCGAATCCGCAAACCACAGGCTTGTTCTTCACAAGATCCGCAAGGTTTCGGGCCTCACGTACGATGTACTTCTTCCCCTCAATCTCCCACAGGAGATCGATACCCCCCAACGCAACGGCATCCACTCCGGGATCATGATCAACCTCACGCAGAAGTTGGACCATTCTGGTCCTGTCTCCGTCACAACCGATCCGCCGGAGTCGAACCTCGAATCCCGCAAAGCCTGTCTCTGCGGATTTGTCCCGTGAGCTGGACCCCAAACTTACGCTGACAACCTGGATCGTTTTCATACCCTATGAACGCCGACAAGTCCCTCGATCAGGGACAAGAAGGGGGTTGAACAATGCAGAATTTCCCAGCCCCGTTGCTTTGCTATCCTGCGGAGCTTGCCGTCTCCGTTGACCACACATGCATGTCCGCACAGGTCCAGGACGGGCAGGTCCGAGAGGCTGTCCCCGTAAGCACAGGATTCGCCGGGATGGATTCCTCTTGACTCACAGAACGCCTTTGCCAATCGTGCCTTCTCTTCGCCGTGGCACGCCTCTCCTTCCAGTCGCCCCGTGAGTTTTCCATCCGAGTAACGTGCCTTCGTGCCGATGACCTCCGCGACCTGCAGGCACTCCGCTGCCGGAAGAAGCTGTTCCTCAAGAGATGCACTCAGGAGAACCGTAACATGCCCGGCTCGGTTATGTTGATCAATCCTGGCTTTCAATCCCGGACGAAGCGATGGTTGGACCAGATATTGAAAGAGACGGCTACAGAGATCGTTCATCTGATCATGGGACAGGCCTCTCAGGCCCGAAAGAACGGTCTCCTTGAGCTCGCTGTTCGTAAGCCTGTTCCTTTGATAGTCCATCAGGGCCTTGAAGAACCGAAGCAGGGAGACGCGCCCGATTCGCTTCCAGCCGGCAACCAATCCCAGAAGAAAAAAGCTGTCGAGGCAGGTCACGGTTCCGTCGAAATCGAAGAAGGCAGCGATCCTGCCCTGCATACGCATTGGGTCTGGAATCGTCTCTTTCCTGATCATGGCGGTTCCTGAAATATCGTATCCCTTCGCACGACATCTTCAGGCGTCTCACGATGCCTCAGCAGCCGGGCCTCGCCCCTGGAAACTCCCACCACGGCGGGCCGGAGAAAGCCGAAATTGCACTCCAGGACCGAAAAGTAGGCCCCTGTATCCAGCACCGAAAGCACATCGCCCGGACGGATGGGCGGCATGGCCTTGTTCCGGTAGATCCAGTCTGTGGAATAGCAGATGGGCCCCACCATGGTAACGGCAGATAAGGGACCCGTATCCGCTCTGGAGCAATTCAGCACCTCATGGATTTCATAGTAGAGAGGAAACGCCACAGACCCGGTCCCTCCGTCGGTAATGACCCAAGGGGGGACCCCTTCACGTTGCTTGATGTGATTCACTCTCACAAGAAGAGCCTGACAAACGCCTGTGACGTAAGGGCCCGTTTCGATCATGAGGGCCGGAAGAATTCCTGGTTTCCGTCCAAAAAGGGAACGTACGGTCCGGGCAACGTCCCTGGCAAAGACCTCCAAAGAACTGCAGGAGGCCTCCTTGGGTACAGGGGGCAAGACAAACCTTCCCTGATAGAACAACATCTCCCGCGTTGAGAGTTCTCGAGAAGTCGGGGTGCCAAACCCCCCTCCCAGGAACAGGTGGGTTGTTTCCAGACCCATCTTCTCGGATGCGGCCAGGACGAGGCGTAGTTCCCTCAGGATTCCCTTTATGTGCCGGGCGTCTCTCATCCCGTTTCCGAGCCTCAGATAAGGGCCCCTGTACGTGAGCCCAGGTGCATGGCGGATGGATTTTAAGGCCGTCTGAAGTTCCTCTGAGCGGACATCCACCCCCTGGGGACTTCCCTTTCTCGTCCCTGTGATGGCACCGGGATCCGCCCGGCGGGGGCGTTGAGCACGCCCTACCCCGAGGAACACGGGCATGGGCAAAGAGGGTTGGAACTCCCGTGATCTTCGTTCGAGGAAGTCGATTTCCTCTGCTGCATCCACCACGATTCCCCCAATGCCCAATCGGATCGCCCTTTCAAGCAGGGATGCAGGCCTATGGATGCCGTTGAGCAGGATACGTTCCGGAGGGCTCCCGACCTTGAGGGCCAGGTCGATCTCGAATTCCGTGGTGACTTCCAGATGGAGGCCGGCCTCGACAACGGCCTTCACCACCCCTGCCACATCATTGCATCGTACCGGATAGCAAGGAGCGGAGAATCCTGGATACTGGGTCTGAAAGGTCTGGCGAAAGAACCGGGAACGATTCCCCACCGCGTCCAGGTCCACCACGTAAAGCGGGGTGTCGTAACGGTCAGCGATTTCCGGTATGGACATGCCACCAAGCAACAGTTCCCCCTTGTTGCTCCGCAAAAGCCCCCATCGATGAAGATCTGGCGTTGCTGCCTTTCTCACGATCACAGGACATCCCTGGAAAGCATATCTTCAGACCTCTCGGGTCGGCGCAATACGCGGACCCGGCCCTGGTTTACCGCAACATAGGGAGGGCGCGGCCGGCCGAAATTTGACTCCATGGCCGTGAAGTACGCTCCAGCGTCCATCAGGGCCAGCACGTCCCCCACCCGGAGAGGAGGAAGTCGCTTGTTGTGGACAATGTAGTCTCCACCATAAAAGGTGCTGCCCGTGATGTTGTATTTCCGAGGTCTGGCGGCAAGAACATCACGGCAGAGAAACATCTCGTGATATTCAAAGGTGGGGTTGAATGTGGTCGTCCACATTCCACCGTCGGTCACGGCCCAAGAAGACTTTCTCCTTGTCGACTTCAGGCCGCGGACGCTCATCAGGAAGATGATGTTGGAGGAAATCAGAGATCTCCCTGGCTCGAGGATGAGACGGGGGAGCTTGAGTCCGCTCTTTCCGCAATACGCTTCCAGAGGTCCACAGATATGGTCGGCAAACTCGCCAAAACTGGACTGATCGCGGGTACGAGGGGCCGCAGGAAGACGACCAAAACCCAGGTAGACAAGGAATTCCCCTGTCTTGTATTCGCGTGCAGTCGACGACCCAAATCCGCCTCCAAAGTTCATGTAGTACGTTTCAAGGCCATTTTCTCTTTCCGCGGCCTGCAACACATGGCAGAAGCGTTCAAAGGCCCGCGAATAGTCTTCCGCTCTTTTGCATCCTGTCCCGATGTGTACGTGGAGGCCCTTGTAGCGCAGGAAGCTGCTCTTTCGACAGAAGGCCAGAGCTGTGCGTTCTTCTGCTTGAGCGATGTCCAGGCCGAAGACGGCCCCCTTCCTGGATGCTGTGGCTGTCGCTGGATTCATCCCGTAAGGTGTGTAGTCCGGATTGAGACGCAGAAGGACGTTTGCCTCCCGCCCAAGGTCCGAGCAAACGCGTTCGAGCATCTCCAACTCGTAGAGCGAATCCACGACAATGAGTTTTACTCCATCGGATACCAATGTACGCAGGAAACGTTCCGGTTTGTACGGTCCGTTGACAATGATCTCGTTCGCAGGGACCCCGAGGCGTCCTACAAGCCAATATTCGTATTCGCTCATGACCTCCGGTTTTGCACCGCATTCGAGGACCATGTTGACAACGCCCGGGACCCCGTTGCACTTCATGGCATAGAATGGCTCCACCTCCCCTGCATAGCGTTCCCGGAAGGTCCGGATGTAGGATACCACGGTCTGGCGGAGCCTTGCTTCGTGGACAACGTGTAAAGGGGTTCCGTATTCGGCAGCCAAATCGAGTGCGCCACATCCGTCAATGATCAGTTCCTTGGTGGAGCCAATCTCAAGTCCCCAGTCTTCGACACGCAACGCCATAGCTTTCATTCTTCGATATACGCTACGCTATTCCTTGCTCCAAACGCTGTTTGAGATCAGATTGAAACTCCCCTCCCTCAACGTCGAACTGCGATCTTTTAGCCTATAGCCATCGATCAGGACTTTCAAGACTTTCTTGAACAAAGCCGTTTCATTCTGTATATATGGGCCATCTCCACGACCCGTTCCGTCTGAATCTTCAGGGAGCCAAAATGGCGAAAGCCTTGCGCAGCCAGGTGCGAAAACGGGAGGTTTTTGAGAGGCTTCTTTTTTCCACATCTTGGGAAGATCCCTTGATGGATCTGGAGGCGTTCAAGATCCGCAAAGATCAGGATATCATCCTCTCTATTACAAGTGGAGGCGACAAGGTCCTCTGCCTCCTTGCCGAATGCCCAAAGAAGGTCATCGCACTGGACATGAATTCCACGCAGACTGCTCTGCTGGAATTGAAGATGGCAGGCATTCGAGGACTGGATCATGGGGCGTATCTGGAACTCTTGGGCGTACGCCCGTCGAACCGAATCTCGCGACTGTACGAGTCCATAAGAGCGTTCCTTTCACCGGAGGCGGCAGGCTACTGGGACGCGAACCGACAGATCCTGCACAAAGGCGTTCTTACCCAAGGCCGCTTCGAGAAATACTTCTCCTTGTTCCGGGCTTTTCTGAAATTGATCGAGGGAGACCTCAGAATTCGGGCCTTCTTCACCTTCGACCGGTTGGAAGATCAAAGAAATCATTATTTCAAGGAATGGAACACGACGGCTTGGAAGCTGTTCTTCAGGGTGTTCTTCTCCAGGCTGGTTCTGGGTTCTCTGGGGCTGGACAAGGAGTTTTTCAAGTATGTGGAGGAAAAGGATTTCGGTCGAAACTTCTACGCCAAGGCGCAACATGCCTTCACCGATCTTCCCCTCAAAACCAACTACTTCATGGCCCAGATCCTGCTGGGCAGATACTTGAATGAAGAACAAGTCCCTGCCTATTTGAAAGAGGAGAATTTCAAGATTCTTCGTGAGAACCTGGACCGAGTTGAGATTCACCTGGACGAGGCGGAGCGTTTCTTCTCCACCCTCCCCGACAACTCCATCGACAAGTTTGATTTCACCAACATCTTCGAGTGGATTGATGAAGCAACCTTCGAACGACTGCTACGGGAGGCCATACGAATCGCCACACCAGGGGCGGTCATGACCTACCGAAACACCCTGGTGCCTCGAAGTCACCCACCCAGCCTGGACCCTGTCATCGAATCAGACCGGGTGCTGGCAAAAAGGCTGCTTTTTGAGGACAGATCCTTCTTCTACTCCGGTTTTGTGGTGGAGAGGGTGCGGAAATAGAAGACAACGAGCCAGGGGGGATCATGCGGATCGTTACACAAGGGAATGAGGTGGGATGGCAGGCCGTGTTTGATGGACTGAATGAAGTCGCCAAGAAGATCTATTTCATTCTCTTCGACCGATTCAGGCAACAAGGGTTCTTCGACTGCTTCGAAAAAGGAGAGATGAAACTGGAAGACCTGGAAAAGAGCTTTGGGGTCGACCCTACACGAACCCACCGATTCCGGGTGGCACTCCAGGGATTGCGTGCCCTCGGGGTTCTGGAGATCAAGGGTTCCATGGTGAAGGTTCTCAAGACAGAGCGCCCCGATGAGCCTGTGAACGATGAGCTCTTCTACACGGCTTTCAGCCCCGTCATGAAGGACTACCTGGAGATCTACAACCAAGATCTGTTGCTCAATCCCGG
>JAUWSZ010000042.1 GCA_030609865.1 bacterium
ACATCGTGGGCGCCACGGTCGAGCGGATGGCAGCCCGCGAGGGAGATCTCCTCCTGATGATGGCGGGATCACCCGACGAGGTGAACCCCTGGATGGGCAGGTTGCGAGCCGAGTTGGCCGAGGCATACGACCTGATAGATCCGTCCGAACATGCCTTCACGTGGATCCTGGACTTCCCGCTCTTCGAGCGTGACAAGGAGGGGAGCATCACCTCTATGCATCATCCGTTTACCGCACCGCAGGAAGAGGACCTTCCCCTGCTGGACGAGAACCCTGAGGCATGCCGTTCCCTGGCATACGATCTGGTCCTGAACGGCACCGAGATCGGGGGGGGCAGCATTCGTATTCACTGGGCGGATACGCAGAAGAAGATCCTCTCGATTCTCGGGATATCCGAGGCGGAGGCAGAAGAGAAATTCGGTTTTCTGCTGGATGCTCTGTCTTACGGGGCGCCCCCGCACGGGGGGATTGCCTTCGGGTTGGACCGGCTCGTGATGGTCCTGGCGGGCGCGAAATCGTTGCGGGAAGTGATCGCCTTTCCCAAGACGCAGAAGGCCTCCTGCCTGCTCACCCAGAGCCCTGGACCTGTGGACGCGGAGCAGTTGCGGGAACTGCACGTTCGCACGGTCCTTCCAAGGAAACCTGCATCCGACTGAGGGCCGCGATGGTTCGTTGGGCGAAGGTTTTTTGCTTTTTCTGGATGTGTACCCTTCCCACAGGCGCACTTGCCGAGGAGGTTTCGGAAGAGGGCCTGGGCCTGGCGGAAGCCATCCGCATCGTCCTGGCGGAAAGCCCCTTGAGCCGGATAGCCGATGCCGAGGTCACCGTGGCAGAGGACGGAAGGAAGTCCGCCCGCGGCCATTTTCTCCCCAAGTTGCGGACCCAGTTCGAGTACACCAAACTGAACAAGGTGCCCGAGATCGCCATCCCTGATGACGTAGCGTCCTCGCCGTTTCCGATCCAGTTCAGTGCAGGCAAAACCCAACAGATCAATGTGCAGGCCACGTTGGAACAACCCCTGTTCACGGGCCTGGGTCTGCTCACCCAGTATCATGTGGCCCAACTGGGCACACAGGCGGCGGATCTGAAGCAGGAGGCGACCCGGCAGGAACTCATCCTCCGTGCCTACGAGGCCTACTACGGTGTGCTGCTGGCCGAGAAGTTCCTGGACGTTGCGGAGCAGGCGGTCACCCAATTGAACTCTCAGGCAGAGGTGGCCAGGCAGTTCTACGAAACGGGCGTGACCGCGAAGAACGAGTACCTGAAAGTCCTCGTCCAGCTGGCCGATACGAAACGCAAGCGGATCATCGCCAACTATGACCTCGATTTCGGGCGATCACGACTCCGGACCCTTCTGAGATGGGATGCGAGGAAGCCCCTGCGGCTGACAGAAGAACTGGTCTATCGGCCGTATGAGAGATCCCTGGATGAATGCATAGACGCCTCGTTTCAATATCATCCGGACATCCTGCTGGCCCGCCTGGATATTGAGAGAGTGAGCCAGGGGATTACCGGGGCCCGCAGCAGATACTATCCGCAGATAACCCTGATCGGCGGGTTGAGGCGTGAAGAGGGGGGATTCACCGAGGGGGACGAGATCTTCAGCGCCACGATACACGCGGAGTGGCTCGTCTGGGAGTGGGGCAGCAACTACTACGAGGTGCAACAGGAGAAGTCCCGGCTCTTACAGGCAAGGGCGCGCAAGACCCAGACCAGGGATTTGACCGAGCTCGGGGTCCGTGAGGCCTACATTGCCCTCCATGGGTCCAGAGAGGCGATCGAGGTGGCGCGGGTGGGTGTCGAACAGGCGGAAGAGAACTACCGGATCACGGACGAGCAGTTCAAGGAGAGCATCGCGACCAGCCAGGAAGTGCTCGACGCCCAGACAGGGCAGTCCCGGGCCCAGGTTAACTACTACGCGGCGCTGAATACGTACAATATCGCGATTGCCCGCCTGGAGAGGGCCATGGGGGTCTTGCAGGAACACGGGTCGACGGAGAACGTGCCGGGCGGTCTCGAGGAGTAATGGATCTCTTTCCGGGAAAAAGACGAGGGGGATAGGAAGCCGTGAAAAGGAAATCGGGACGGAAGACTCGTGAAGGCCGTATCGTGTTGAAGGCTGACGGGACCCTTCGTGTGCCGGATAGGCCGATCATCCCCTATGTTCGGGGAGACGGGATCGGTGTGGACATATGGCCCGCCGGGCAGCGGGTCATGGATGTGGCCGTCGAGAAGGCCTATGGGGGAAGACGATCGATCGAGTGGCTTCGGGTCTACGCGGGCGAGGAAGCGATGGACCGGTTCGGCACGCCCCTGCCGGAGAGCACCCTGAAGGCCCTGCGTTCCTATCGTGTGGGCATCAAGGGCCCGCTCACGACGCCGGTGGGAGAGGGGATGCGAAGCGTGAACGTGACGCTCCGCCAGGTCCTCGACCTGTACGCGTGCGTCAGGCCCGTATACCATGTGCCGGGGGTGCCATCGCCCGTGCGCAATCCGGAACAGGTCAACATGGTGATCTTCCGGGAGAATACGGAGGACGTGTACGCGGGGATCGAGTGGAAGAAGGGGAGTGAGGATGCGAAAAGGGTGCTGCGCTTCCTGAACGAGGAGATGCTGGCCGGAAGCGGAAAGCGGATTCGAGCCGATTCAGGGATCGGCGTGAAGCCGGTGAGTTTGCGAGCCACACAGCGCATCGTGCGTATGGCTATTCAGCATGCCCTCCGGGAAGGATGCCCGAGTGTCACTCTGGTCCACAAGGGCAACATCATGAAATATACCGAGGGGGCCTTTCGGGAGTGGGGTTACCGCCTGGCCCGGAAGGAGTTCGGTAGCAAGGTCGTCTTCGAGGAGGACCAGGGGAAGACGGGCGCGAAGCGCAAGGGCTCGAGGCTCGTCGTGAAAGACCGGATCGCGGATGCCATGTTCCAGCAGGTTCTGCTCCGCCCCGAAGAGTACAGCGTCATCTGTACCCTGAACCTGAACGGGGACTATCTCTCAGACGCCTGTGCCGCCATGGTGGGTGGGCTGGGGATGGCTCCAGGGGGCAATCTCGGTGACGGCAGGGCCCTGTTCGAGGCGACCCACGGGTCGGCGCCTCGCTATGCCGGGCAGGACAAGGTGAACCCTTCCAGCCTGATCCTGTCCGGCGTGAGCATGCTCGAATACATGGGTTGGCGGGAGGCCGGCGCGATGATTCAGGCGGCGTTGACGAGGACGATACAGCGGCGTACCGTGACATATGATCTCGAGCGCCAGATGCGGGCCGAGGGGCGGAAGGGCGTAAAATTGCTTCGGTGTTCGGAATTCGCCGATGCGATCTGCAAAAACATGAAGTGACGGAGGAGAAACGAAGAATGCGACGGAGCAAGATTTCTGTTATCGGAGCCGGGAATGTTGGGGCGACCTGTGCCCACTGGGCGGCCGTGAAGGAGCTCGGGGATGTGGTGCTCTTCGACATCGTTGAGGACATGCCCCAGGGCAAGGCGCTCGATCTGGCGGAAGCCGGGCCCGTGGAGGGCTTTGACGGCGCTTTCGTTGGTACGAATGATTACAAGGACACGAAAGGCTCGGACGTCATCGTCATCACCTCCGGGATGCCCCGAAAGCCGGGCATGACCCGGGAGGACCTGTTCGAGGCGAACAAGCAGATCATCACCCAGGTGGTCTCCTCCTGCGTCGAGCACTCTCCCGATGCCTACATCGTCATGGTGACGAACCCGCTGGACACGATGACGTACCTTGCCAAGCACATCAGCAAGTTCCCCAAGCACCGGGTGATGGGACAGGCGGGGGTGCTGGATGCCGCGAGATTTCGCACCTTCGTGTCCATGGAACTCGGGGTCTCGGTCGAGGACGTTCAGGCCCTGGTGATGGGGGGGCATGGGGATACCATGGTTCCCCTGCCGAGGTACTGTACGGTCTCGGGCATCCCCCTGCAGGAGCTCATGCCGGGCGACCGCATCCAGGCCCTGATCGACCGGACCCGGGACGGCGGCGCGGAAATCGTGAAGCTGCTCAAGACCGGGAGCGCGTACTATGCTCCGGCTGCGTCGGTCATCTTGATGGTCGAGGCGATCGTCCGGGACAAGAAGCGAATCCTGCCCTGTTCCGCCTACCTGGAAGGGGAATACGGCCTGGAAGGGATTTACTTCGGCGTGCCTTTGAAGCTGGGCAGGGACGGCGTCGAAAAGGTCATCGAGCTTTCCCTGAACGAGGAAGAGCGCGAGCTCGTGAGGGTCTCCGCGAAGGCGGTTGGGAAAAGCATTGCATCGTTGAATCTGTGATGTGAAGGATCCGGGAAAGGAGAGGGTGGTGAGATGAACGTTCACGAATACCAGGCAAAGGAGATCTTCCGCGAGTACGGGATCCCGGTTCCGAACGGGAAGATGTGTACGCGGGAAGACTCTGTTCGCGAAGCGGCCCAAGAGTTGGGGGGAGATACCTGGGTCGTCAAGGCTCAGGTTCACGCCGGAGGCAGGGGAAAGGGCGGTGGCGTCCGTGTCGTCCACTCCGTTGAAGAGGCGGAGGAGGCCGCGAAAGACATCCTCAACCTCAGGCTGGTGACCGCGCAGACAGGGGCGGAGGGCCGTGAGGTCAGGAAGGTTCTGGTCGAGGAGGGCGTGGCGATCCAGAAGGAGCTGTACCTGAGCATGCTCGTGGATCGGGCCTCGAACGCACCGGTGATTATCTGCAGCGAGGCTGGGGGCATGGAAATCGAAGAGGTGGCGGCCAAGACTCCGGAGAGGATCCATCGGGAGACGATCGATCCGACCCTGGGGCTTCGCACGTACCAGACGAGGCGCATCGCACAGGCCCTGGGCCTGACAGGGCCGGCGGCCCGACAGGCCGGCAAGATGCTGGGGAGCCTGTACCGTCTCTTCGGGGAAAAGGACGCGTCCCTCGTGGAGATCAACCACCTCGTCGTGACCGAGAGCGGGGACCTGGTTGCCCTGGATGCGAAGCTGCAGTTCGACGACAACGCCATGTTTCGCCACGAAGAGGTCCTTGCCCTCCGGGACATCGAGGAGGAGGACCCCCTCGAGGCCCAGGCAGGGGAGCTCAATCTGAGCTACATAAGGCTCCAGGGAAACATCGGCTGTATGGTAAACGGTGCCGGCCTGGCCATGGCCACCATGGACTTGATTCAGTACGTAGGCGGCGCGCCGGCCAATTTCCTGGACGTGGGCGGGGGCGCGAGCGCCGCTTCCGTGGAGAAGGCCTTTCAAATCATCCTGGCCGATGCAAGAGTCAAGGCGATCTTGATCAATATCTTCGGTGGGATCGTGCGCTGCGACCGCGTTGCGCAAGGGGTGGCAGAGGCCGCCGGCAAGGTGGACTTGAAGGTGCCCGTGGTCGTGCGTTTGGAGGGGACCAATGCGGAGGAGGCGCGCACAATCCTGGAGGGGTCCAGCATCGAGTTCGTTGTGGCCAAAAACCTCAGGGATGCTGCCGAGAAGGTCGTGTCCGCCCTGTAACGGGCGTGAGCCTGCAACCGAACGGACTCGAGAGGCAACCAACAGACAGGAACAGGGAACAGACATGGGAATCTTGGTTGATGAAACCACGCGGGTCGTGGTTCAAGGGATCACAGGGAAGGAAGGCTCCTTCCACGCGAGGGGGTGCAAGGAGTACGGGACCAAGGTCGTGGCCGGGGTGACCCCCGGAAAGGGCGGGCAGGAACAGGAAGGCGTCCCGGTATTCGATAGCGTACAGGATGCAGTCGATCGGGAAGGGGCAAACACTTCCCTGATCTTCGTTCCCCCCCCGTTTGCCGCAGATGCGATCCTGGAGGCAGCCGATGCCGGGATCCGCCTGGTTGTGTGCATCACCGAGGGAATTCCGGTTCGGGACATGATTCCGGTTTATCATTCCTTGCAAAGGAAATCGGTGAACCTCATCGGCCCGAACTGCCCCGGGGTGATTACACCGGGAAAGGCGAAGGTGGGAATTATGCCGGGCTTCATCCATTTGCCGGGCTCTGTCGGCGTGATCTCCAGGAGCGGAACCCTGACCTACGAGGCGGTGAAGCAGCTCACAGATCTCGAACTGGGACAGTCGACCTGCATCGGCATCGGCGGCGATCCGATCATCGGGCGCCGTTTCGCGGATCTGCTGGAGTTGTTCGCTGCCGACGAGCAGACCAAAGCGGTCCTCCTCATCGGAGAGATTGGCGGAACGGCGGAAGAAGAGGCCGCAGAGTACATCGTCGAAAGCAAGTACCCGAAGCCGGTTATCGGCTTCGTGGCAGGCAAGACGGCCCCTCCCGGCAGGAGGATGGGCCACGCCGGGGCGATCGTGTCCGGTGGGAAGGGCACGGCAGACGAGAAACAGAAGGTGATGGAGAAGGCAGGGATGGCGGTCTGCCCCAGCCCGGACGCGATCGGCAAGACGGTCCAGCAAGCACTCGCTTCTGCCGCTTGATCTTGCCCGCAAGGGTCCTACGACTCATCAAGGCGGTTCCATGGAAGATTTTCTGTCGTTGGAGCTCCCGGAACTCGAGGGAAGGATCCATGCACTGGGGCAGCCCCGTTACCGGGCCCGGCAGATATTCTCCTGGATCCACGGGAGAGGCGTGTTCCGCGCCGACGAGATGCACAACCTCCCGGGAGAGCTTCGCAAACGGCTTGCCCCACTCCTTTCTCCTCTCCCTGTAGCGCTCGAGGAGACGCTCGAAGCAGAGGACGGGACGCGGAAATTCCGTTTTCGTCTCCGAGACGGCGCGTCGATCGAGTCTGTCACAATCCCTGAAGAGAAGTGGACCACGCTTTGCGTGTCGACCCAGGTGGGTTGTGCCCTGGGGTGCCTCTTCTGCCGGACCGGGCGGATGGGGTTGCGACGCAACCTCCGGGTGGAGGAAATCCTCGGGCAGTACTACGCGATTCGGTACATGTCGGGCGGAAAGACGGACCTTACGCACGTCGTCTTCATGGGCATGGGCGAACCCCTGGCGAATCTGGAGTGCACTTCCCGTGCGCTCAAGATCCTGACCCATCCACTGGGTTGCGGTCTCTCCCCGAGGAGGCTCACGGTTTCGACGGTCGGGATTCCCGGGCCTCTGGAGGAACTGTTTCATGAGATTCCCGTGTCCATTACCCTTTCCCTGAACGCAGCGGACAACGAGACCCGCTCCCGCCTGATGCCGATCAACCGGAAGCACCCGATCGAAGAGGTCCTGGCTACCCTGAGACGGCTGCCACTGGCGCCCCGCAGGCGCTTTACGATCGCGTATGTGCTCATCGGGGGGGAAAACGACAGCCTGCAGGATGCCCGGCAACTCGTCCAGGTCCTTCACGGGCTCCGCTGCAAGGTCAACCTGATTCCTTTCAACCCGTTTCCGGAGACCCAGTTGAGAGGGCCGAAGAAGGCGGATGTGGCCGCCTTCCAGAAATTCCTGCGCTCCAAGGGTCTTTCCACCCATATTCGGTGGAGTCGAGGGCGGGACGTGTTGGCCGCCTGCGGGCAGCTTTCCGGAGATGCTCCCTAGGAGGCGCTCTGGAAAAAACGGCGATGGAGAATTCAGCAAATCGCGTTATCGGACCGATCAAAGGAGTACGGATTTCAGGGTGCCGAAGAAGCCCGTAAAAGCCTTTCATCGGAAGACCCATGTTTTGTTGCGCAGATGTTGAGAGAAGGTCATGTTGGCAGGCTGGAGGCGGGGACTGACCCCTGACCCCTAACCCCTGACCCCTTGCGGCGAAAGCCGCATTAGGGTGGGATAACATGCTATTCGGATCTATTTCCTCTTCGCAGGCCCTTCAACGGTGGACGAGACAGTTGTCGGGTCCGGACCCGACGGGTCGAACCGGGCCCAGGCTCGGGGTCCGGGCGGCGGCAGCCTTCTTCCTTGCCCTCCTGTTCCTGACGCTGTGGCGGGTGGGCCTGTTGCCCTCGGAATCTGTCCAGGCGCTGATCGTCCTGTGCGCGATCGAAGTCCTGAGCCTCCCCGTCTACCTCCATTTCTTCAAACGGTTCCAGAAGAGGACTCTCCAGGCCTACTGTCATTGGGTGACGGACATCCTGCTGATCACGGTGGGCATCCATTACCTCGGCGGGGAACAGGCCTTTCTGTTCTCGTTTACCTACTGCCTCGTCATCCTGTCCACGAGCATGGTGGCTCGCAAGAGAGACAGCTTCATCCTGGCGAGCCTGAGCGCACTTACTTTCAGCACCCTGCTCTATCTGGAGGGTACCGGAACGATCGTACAGCGCGGTGTGTGGAACCTGGCACTTGGGTCAAGCGAACGAATCCTTTTTCCGATCTGGAGCGTGGCCTTCTTCTTCCTGACTGCCTACTTCTCCAGCCTGCTGTCCGACAGGCTCCGCGAGAGGGGGAGAATTCTGGAGATGGTGAACGCGATCAGCCGCGTTTCCGCCTCCTCCCTCGAGTTGCAGGGGATGCTCAGCCGGGTACTCAGCTTTGTGCTGGAGCATCTCAAGGCAGAGTACGGCCTGATCCGACTGACCAACCATTGGCCGGAGAAGCGGATGGTCTCGAAGGAGATCCGACGTGTTCCGGAGGAGCTGACCGAATCAGAACAGGAGGCGGTCGAAAAGCTGGTCGAGATGCTCCTGGGAGAGAATGAACCGGTCATCATTCGTGATCTGAAGACCGACCCAAGGGCTCGACCGATGGAGATCGGATGGACAGGGTCTTTGATTGCCGTCCCGATCGTCCACAAGGGGGAGAACGTCGGGGTGTTCGTCCTCTTCGGGAAGAAGGCGATAAAGGCAAACCAGAAGAGGCGATTCCGGCGGGGGGATCTGGATCTTCTCATCATGATCACGCGACAGATCGCAGCCGCCATCGTTAACGCGCGTCTCTACACCAACCTGGAAGAGGCGAACCTGAAAATCCGACGGGCACAGGATGAGATCGTGGAGGCAGAGAAGTTCGAGGCCCTCGGGAAAATGGTGACAGGCCTGGGACATCAATTTAGGAATCCCTTGCTGGCCATCGGCGCCGCCGCAAAGCGATTGGACAAGGGGAACAAGATCCCCGAGGCTTCTCGCTTCTACGTGCAGATCATCCAGAAAGAGACGGAGAAACTCGAGAAGATCCTGAAGGATGTCCCGGGGTTCCACATAGGCAGGGAATGCAGACGGAGAGAGTCGGAAGTGAACGTCCTGATCGAGAAGTCGCTTTCCCTGGTCTTCGAGCACGAAAACAAGAAGGGCGTCACGATCGAGCGGGACTATGAGAGGCCGAAAGATCCGATTCCCAACGTGGACGGGGATCAGCTCGAGGTCGCTCTTTACAACATCTTCAGCAATGCCAGCGAAGCCATGGGCACGAAAGGAACCCTGAAGGTGAAGACCCGGGTCATATCCGGCACCGAAGGCAGGGTTCTGTGGATCGAGGTGAGTGACACGGGCGGCGGCATCCCACCCGAAGAGGTGGAGAACATCTTCAACCCCTTCTACACGACCAAACACTGGGGAACCGGCCTCGGCCTGACCATGACCCACCGGATCGTGGAGAATCACGGGGGGGACATACGGGTCCTGAACCACCCCGGAGAAGGGGTTACCTTCCAGATCACCATTCCGAATATCTAATGCGGCCTAGTCCACCGGCTTCGCCTCTGAGAATTGAAAAGGTTCTGCCGTTTCCGGCGAAGATTCGTGCCCGTGCCCTTGCCCAGGCCGAAGGCCGGTTCCCGTGCCCGTGCCCGAAAATGGCCATTAGCTGTTAGCTCTTAGCTGTTAGCCCACGCCTCTCCCGGC